>CAZOXV010000112.1:0-4506 GCA_964583935.1 uncultured Methanosarcinales archaeon
TTTAGCAAAATCCACTTCAATACCATAAAGAGCAAACACAACAGTAAATATTCTAAGATGATCGCTTTTCACATTTTGTATGTTCTCTATGTTAACTAAAGTATCTACACCTCTTAATCTCGCGGAAGAATTACTATCCATCTTGAAATCAATCATGAGTGAAGACACTGTTTTATTATATTCAATATCTCCAAGTGAAACAGCAAACTCACGAACATTCCGTTCTAAAGTAGACGTATTCCCACTATATATGTCATCAACAGCAACATCTGTTTCGTTAGTTGAGTTTGTAGTCGAGCTTGTATCATTCGTGCCCACATCATCGATACCAAAAGATTCTGAATAATTTTGAGAAGTCAGATTATTTTCTAGAGGAATCACGCCAGATAGATTGGCTTCAGTAGCACCACCATTAGCAAACTGCAAACCCAAGACTCTTTCTTTTACTCTTTCCAAGACGGGTTCAAGGAAGGATTCCACTTCATACTCAACCCTATCCACTACATTAACCTCCTTTGATGCAGAAAGATTCATAGATTCTAACTCAAAAAAGAGAGTATATGTTCCACGGTCTGTGAAAACATGTGGCACTTCAGCAACATTGTTATCAAACCTAGCACGCATCTCAATACTTGAATTAGAGGAGTTTTCAACCACCGTAACTTTCAATGTCTCATTATCAACAACAGCATTATCAACATGGACAGGCATTACAACGATGAAATCTTCTCCGTAGACATCATCAATGTCTAAGGTTATTTCAGGATCTTTTTCAACTGTCTCGTTGGTGGCAACAATAATCTTAGAATCCTTTGTGTAAGTTTCATTCCTAAATTCGGATTCTACATAAATCTCATATTCTCCCTGTATATCTGCGATGAAATGGAATTCAGGATTGACATCACGTGCAGTATAAGTTCTATTATCAGGAGTATTTATCTCCAAGAGAATATTCTCTGCAACAGGTGAGTTAGCCAGTATTGGATAAGCAGATACAACAACAGAGTCCCCTGTCTTATACAATCCCTCATGGTTTATTTTGATATCATACTTAGGAGCCTTGTAATATGTTATTTCTTTAACACTAACCGACTCATTACCAGAACTAAGTGTAACATTAATCTCGTAAGTTCCATCATCCATAAAATTGACTGGACAGCTGAAATTCATAGAATTTCTAATATCATATCGACATGATTGAGTTAATTCACGCATTGAATGTGTTCTGTTAACAGGCCAGACATCCACTGCCAAAACATTACTTTCATTCTCAACAATCTTCGCATTTGATACAATGCTTCCATTTATCTGGCCGTTTGAGTATGACTCTTCAAATTCAACAATCATAGCCAAATCAGGACCTGACAAAATATCGTCAGAGCCATCTTTGTCAATGAAAAGCAGTTCAACCATTTCAGAATAATTAAACTCTGCAAATCTGTACAATGTGTTTCCATCATGCACCAATGAAGCAATCACAGTATATTCTGTTGCATTGAGTGCAGTACAAGTAAAGTCTTCTGAGCCGTTTACATCTAGAACACATTCAGAGACTCCCGTCTTATTTTCTTTAAGTGTGTGTATGGTAATATTAACTCCAGCATTGGCAGGTATATCTCTACTCAAAGTCATATTATCAGTGCCATTCGACAACTGATATTCAACATCCACAACTAAATTAATATCACCAACGAAATCTATATGAGTTGAATTCACATATTTTGCAGATTCCATAATCATTTCGAACACTAGATTCTCTGATAACGTTGACTGAGTAAGGTTCCTTCCAAGGAGGGTTGTCTCGTTATCCTCGTAAGACAAACTATCAACCTCATAAGTTAGATTACCATATGTGGAGTTTCCAGATAGTAACTCTGGGTAATATTCAAAAGATGAATTATACTCAATCTCATACTCTGAATTGCTTGAATTTTCATAACTCGAGCTATTGGTATCATTAGTGCCTAACGAAGTATTATCTTCTCCAAAATAAGTACTGTTCAAATCATCAGAGCCATTATAGTTAGCAGTAGAGGCTACAGAGAATAGTAGCGAGAGTATAATAAATATGAAAAGCTTGGTGAATAGTGCATTTCCTCTTAATGTATTAGCTTTCATAATACACTTATCACCTCCTCAGGAAGTTGATAGAAACCGTCAAAAACTCTAAGATTCTT
The DNA here is from genome assembly GCA_964583935.1 of uncultured Methanosarcinales archaeon. Taxonomy (GTDB): domain Archaea; phylum Nanobdellota; class Nanobdellia; order Woesearchaeales; family CAZJJJ01; genus CAZJJJ01. Next base: position 2,178 of record CAZOXV010000112.1, read on the forward strand.
TGGCAGTAATGATGAATTCTGATCCAGCCCTTTTGTCTTTGAACTATTTTTAGAATAATCCTTAAGGTTCATCATGATGTACGTATTTCGTAATATTTGAGAATTAACTTTGAAATCTAAATCACATGAAACACTAGAAATTATCTGCTGAATACGCCTTTCGGTAAACTGGCCACCTCTATGCGAGCCGAAGATGTATTCACAATTAGATTCCTTCTTAAGAAGATTCAAATTCTTTGCCAGCTTATCGGTTGTAACAAAAGATATACGCTTAGAAGGATATCGTGAATCTTCAGACATAAAGGAAATCTTATTGTTTTTCAAATTTTTCCACTTTAATCTCACAAGATGTCTCAACGTGATGCCACATTCCAACATCAGAAGGATAATAGAATAATCGCGTGGAGTAAGTGATAATGAAAGAAGCTGCTTAATCTGTAACTGTGATAGAAACTCCTTTTTTCGAATAGATTTCAATCCAAATGTGTGCTGGGAGGAAATCCCATCATTCTGCAAACTCTCTAGTACTTTTTTACTTCTCAAGCGAGAAGGAGAAAAGATGTTATAAGACTTTAATATCTGTTGAACACGGCGTTCGGATAATTGTTTATTTTCGCGTGAAAAAAAAAGAAAACACGAAGAAAATTGTGTTTCTCTAATATATTTACCCAACTCGATGTCTAACTGGCTTGAAAACGGAATAATCCTTCCCTCTAAGTTAAGAGCACAATCACGCAAATCATCACGTCGCAAATTGACAAGTTGGGATAACCTAATTCCTGTTTCATAGAGAAGAAGAGCAATAACTCTATCACGTTGATTTTCTATTTCGTTAATCCTATTCTTCATACCTAAATCAAAATGGAGAGCCAAAGCATCACACTCAAAAACCACAAAAATAATTCGTGTTTGATATTTATACGAAACACATATTTAATAATTTCCGTTTTTACATAGCAGATTAGTTCGTTCTTGATATTTATACGAAACTCATATTTAAAATATATGGTGAAATAAATTACGAAATAAGAAAACATTAGGGGAAGAATAAGAAATAAAAAATAAAGAAAATAAAAACTTAGAGATGAAACTATTTCTTAGCTTCTGTCTCTTCAGGAACAAGTTCATCGATAATAGGCATAGGTATTTCCGCTTCTTGAAGAGCTTTTCTTACTTCACGATTCTCTTTGCCTGACTTCTGAGAGATTATCGTCTTTGCTTGTGTGACAAACTCATCGTGTTTCTCTTCCATTTCTTCTTTAAGATGCTTCCGTTCCTCATCAAGCTCTTTCTGCTCAGCAGCAGAAATCTCTGTCTTTTCAGCCTTTATCTCTTTGTCGTACTTACCCTCATTTATATCTGAGATAGATTCAAGAGCATGTTTACCTTCAATTAGAACGCCAAGAGACTGACATGTTCCACAAATCTCTTTGACCATCTGTTTCATATTCTTACCTAAAAGAGCATCTTCTTTCATCTTTGCAATCTTAATAATCTGCTCAATCTTAAGATCTGCAACATGGTCAGATTTAGGACTACTTGATCCCTTCTGTATTCCTGCCTCTTTCATAATAAGGGCAGAAGCAGGTGGTGTACCAACAGTTATATCAAATTCTTTTGTATCAGTATCGACGGAAACAGTTACTGGAACTTGCATACCAGCATAACTTTTCGTCTTTTCATTGATTGCGGCAACTACTTGCCCAATATTTACTTTTAATGGACCTAATGCAGGACCCAAAGGCGGCGCAGCAGTAGCTTTACCACCAGAAATCATAACTTCAACTTTTTCTTTTGCCATATTTTCACTCTCCGCATTTTATTTTAGCGTTGGATACCTGGTGTTCATTCATTGCAAATACTCACAAGAGAGGACTCACCAAGCGACCGGTGTCTAGGAAGAAATCACAATTAATTTATAAATATGGTGCATTCCTAAGCAGATGAAAAGAAAGATATTACTAGATATGGACGATACACTATATGATTTTTTAGGAGCTATCACAGATTTATACAAACAACTATATCCTGGAGAGCCATTTGTCGCACCAGAAAATATGTATGATAATCACATCTCAAAAGTATACAGAGAACAACTTGGCAATATAGCAGCGGAGCGTATGGAAGAACTGTTCCATAGACCCGAACTTTACAGGAATCTCAAACCATTGCCTGGCGCTGTAGAGGCGGTCCATGAGATGCTTAAAAAAGGTATTGATGTACGCATATGCACTGCGCCACTTCGCGGCTATAAAAATTGTGTTCTCGAGAAATACGAATCTTTAAAAAAATATTTTGGAAAAAATTTGACAGATCATTTAGTATTAAC
>CAZOXV010000113.1:0-4503 GCA_964583935.1 uncultured Methanosarcinales archaeon
CCCAGTCTCCATCCGCCTTTTTTATCTCACATTTATCTTTACCCTCAACCCAGCCTGAATTTCTGGAGTAATATACACACGAAAACTCACCATCATTCTTTTCTTCTTTGAAATGCAAATTCCAGTCATCATTATTGAAGTCATAACCACCAAGATCGAAGTTCCATGTTAATTCATTAGTAGTCTCATCATAAACAGGTTCATCTTCGATAGAAGGCATATCTTGATAATCGATATATATTTTCCTTTGTGTGACACAGTTGTCTTCATTGATTATAGTAACTTCAAGTTCTTGTGTTCCACTTTGAGACTTTATGATTTCATCCTTTAAACCTAAAGCAACAAGCCCTCCAATTTGATTTGGTTCTTTGTATATAGGAAATTTTTCATCAGCATACTTATAACCAATCCAAATCAAACTAGGACCATTATTGATACCAGTATGCAATACAAAAGTTTCTGACGTGACGACTGCAGTCTCACCTGATTCAACTGATTCTCCGTTGATGTTTAAAAAAATGCTTGGATTTTTTTTGCAAGATACCTCATTGAACCTGATCTCTCGTTCTTCTAAAGGCTCTCTTTGATCTAAATCATATACTCTAAATCTATAAGGATATTTTACTGAATCTGGATATATGAAAAATACTGCAGGATATTCACCTTTTTCTATATCTTCACTAACCCATTCGTTACTAACACTACGATATAACATTCGATACAAATCATGGTCATCTGTATATTCTAGAAATATAGGGATTGCTAAACCTCTAGGAAAATATACTTCATCGGAACATAAATTCCCTTTTTGATAACAATCAACTCGAAAGTCAGACGCATAAACAGAGTTTGCCACCAAAATAAATAAAATCAAAAACACTGCGAAAAAAAGTTTTCTCATATTAAGGCATTTATAACGCGATGGTTAATAAATATTACCCTCATTCTTAAGGTGGTGGTCGTTCAATAACACTTATTTCATAAACTCTTTTCGTGGATTTCATACCATGTTCATCTTCTGTGTAGAATTCAATTTTATATACTCCTTCTTGTGCGTCTTGATAAACAATTTCTCCAGTCTCTTCATCAAAACTCGTGACAAAAATAGGCAGATCATCATCGGTCCCAAAAAATATGCCATGCCTGTTTGGATCGGGAAAACTCCCTTCTTTTTTAGGATCTATATTGAATGAACCTGAATTCCCATCAATGGTACCATAAAAGCCGTCTTCTTCTATACCATAAGGATTGTCATTAACGCCTTTCAGGCCAGTAGCTATCCGCTGAGCATAACCATCTATACTATTACTAGAACCATCACGTCTTCCAACTTCAAAACTATAAACACCTGGCTGATCAAGAAGCAAACTATCAAGACCACTAGCATCAGTCACAGTCTCTTTCAACTCAGCACCAGTCCAACTGTTAGGAACATTAATATCATCAGCCCACTCTCTATAAACATTCAAAACCCAATTATCTTCACCGAAAACATCATCAAAATGACCAGTAACACTGTAATCCACAGAACCGTCAGCCATATGAGATAAAGCATCAGTTATATCCGTATTCAAATTATGAACGTAAGCAGTTATATTACTAAAATCAACCTCATCGTCTCTTTCAGCTCTAACCTCAAAATCATATCTTCCGTTAGCAACAGTTAAAGGAGAATTAATGTCCTGGTCTAACCATTCACCACCATCAACTCTATACCTAAGAGAAACAGTATCCCAATCACCACTAACATCAAAATCAAAATTATCAACACTATTATGATATGCCTGATTTGATTCAGACTGATTATTAATAGTAAAAGAAGTTATTTCTACAGGATCAGTTGGCTGTTCATAACCACCATTGTCAGTGTCGGGACCAGTAGGCATCTTACAACTCACAGGAGAAGCCAACATAGCAAGTATCCCAACACCAGCAACACCTTTACCAATCTTTTTCTTTAAACTCTTTTTAGGCTGATCTTTTCTGTAATTAAGATAATCTCTAACAGCTTCAGCATCAACAGGAATAGCAATAGTCTTGCAAGCTCCTGCATACAAACCAGCAATTATGTCGTTTAAAGCCATGTTAACACCCAATTATAGTATAATATTGATATAGAAGTATTTAAAGTTTTCGTTTATTGTCACTGCGAAGTGGAAACACAAGTAACAATAGATTCCTAAGAAAAAATTAAGAGATTTTTAATAAAAATAATTATGACACAGGATATTTAAAGATTAACAACACACTTTTTCATAGATGGAAATCAAAAATAGACTAGTCGTTTTTCAGAATAAAAAAATCAGAAGAATCTGGCACAATGAAGAATGGTATTTCTCGGTTGTAGATATAGTTGCGGTTCTAACTGATAGTCCAACACCCAGACAATATTGGGGGAAAGTTAAAGATAGAGAATTCAAAAAATTTGAGTTGTCCCCAATTTGGGTACAACTGAGAATGCTTTCTACAGATGGAAAATCATATTTAACAGATTGTGCAAATACAAAATCATTATTTAGAATTATTCAATCTATTCCATCCAAAAAAGCTGAACCATTCAAACAATGGCTTGCAGAAGTAGGTTATGAACGAATTGAAGAGATAGAAAATCCAGAACTAGGACAAGACAGGATAAAAGAATATTATGAACTAAAAGGCTATCCTAAAGAATGGATTGACAAAAGACTAAGAGGAATTGCTGTTCGACAGGAACTAACAGATGAATGGAAAGATAGAGATGTCAAAACAGAAAAAGAATTTGCGATACTAACAAATGAAATTTCAGAAGCAACTTTTGGAAAAACAGTAGGAGAATACAAAGAATTTAAACAACTAAAAAAGAAAAATGAAAACTTGAGAGATCATATGACTGATTTAGAATTAATCTTTGCTATGCTAGGAGGAAAAACAACTACATAGATTACAAAAGAGCGAGATTCTCTAGGATTTAGAGAATGTAAGGAATCGGCAAAAGAAGGAGGTCAAGTTGCGGGCAGTGCCAGAGAAGATGTAGAAAAACGTCTAGGCAGATTAACTATTTCTAAAGAAAATTTTTTGTATGACAAAAAAAAGAATAGAAGACTTAAAGATGAAGATAAATCTAATCAAATCCACTAGGACCCATCTTTATTAACACATCTTTTATCTCTTGAATAACTTTATTCTGGGTTTTTTTATCAGACATTCTTACGAACCTCAACAACAAATCAACAAGATCTTCTTCAGAAGTACATTTTAACCTGAATCCATCCGTTATAAAATAAAATCTGAAAGTTTTGTATTTTATTTCTTTGATAACAATTCCACCGACAGTTCCTAAAAGCTTTCCTTTCTTAGGACTATCTTCTAATGTGGAAAGTAAATCAATAATATTATGAGATTCCTCTGTGAATTTTCTTTCAATCTCATTGTAAAGAGACTCAGTTATTTCGACTTTGGCCATTTTTTATTAAGCCTCTCTCTAGCCTCTTCCAAAGAAATAGTATCTTTTGAACTCATCAATAATTCTTTTAATTGTTCTTTAACTGCAATATTGTATAATCTTTCTATTATATCTTGATAAGTTTCACCTTTTGCACCAAGTGATTTTATCTTATCACGAACTTCCTCGCTTATTTGTATTGTTGTAGTCATATTGTTCTCACTATAGTTGATATAGTCACCATAGTATTTAAAGTTTTGGCTGTCCATCTATAAATAAGTGATTTAACCTTTAAAATAAATTTCTTAGAGAAAATTGGAAGATTTGCAAAAAAATCAAACTATAACAAATAGATATTATCGTGATGATCAAAGTCTTCCAATGTCACAATATGGTTGATTTCATCAACAGAGAACAACAAGACAGAGTGCTTATCAATGTGAACACGCTTCCACATGTTAAGCGGAGATTTTAAATTTTTGTAACGATTAGGAGATTCAAGAATTTCATCAACTTTTTTTAAAATAATTTCAACAAGCTTAGAATTCTTCTTAGATAATTTAAGCAACTTTTTCTCTAGGCTTGGCTTTATAGCTAACTTATACATTTCAAAGTCCCAATTTTTTTCTTAATTTATCCGTATCTCCAGCATATTCGGGTTTTTCAGCTAGAATCATTTTTGCTTTCTCAATATATTCTGGTCTAAGTTGTGGTTCTAAAATATTCTCCTCATATTCCAAAGCAACTCTCTCAATTGCTTCGCTTTTGTCCTTAAGACCATACTTTGCTTTTACCATATTCAAAACCCTATTTGCTTTTTCATCAATATTTATTATTGCTTGGACCATATTAATATCACCTTAATCTAATATTAGTTTAATATTAATATATATAATTTTCTTTGAATAGAGTAAATCAAGAATTTAATCTTTAAAATAGATTTCTTAGAGAAAATTGAAAATTCTCCATACAAAAATTTAAATAATTAAACACATTTAATCACAAGAGGTGATATAATGACAGAGGCGAGACTTGAACTTGATGATTACACAATAAGAGTATTAGATGTTGTTAAAGGAAAA
>CAZOXV010000114.1:0-4491 GCA_964583935.1 uncultured Methanosarcinales archaeon
AACGCAATCTCTATCATATCTGCCGCGGCCAAATCTCTCTCTATCACAATTCAGATCTTCTCCTGAAGTACATGATTCGGGAGCATCGGGATATACATTTGGATTATTATCATCACAGTCATCACCAGATTCAGTTATGCATTCGGTTGGAACCTGATCTGGACCTTGAGCATTACCTTTGGGATTTTCGCTGAAGAAGCCATCATCGTCGTCATCGCAATAATAGGTAATCATCTGGCAAACATCGCCACTATCTATAGTACCATCACAATTTGTGTCTTCTCCATTGCACCTTTCAGAAGCACCAGGATTTACAGACTTAGTCATGTCATTGCAGTCAACTTTACTATAATATTGTCTACCAAGTGGTCCTGAATTCTGTCCTGCCCAATTTATTATCTTGGATGATGTACCATCTTTGAAATATCCATCGTCATCAAAATCGTGTTCCATTAAGAGCTCGCTACAGGCCTCATCATCATTATCAAAAGAGTCATCTCCAACTTGTGCACACGAGGAATCAAAGACCTCATCATTCCAAAATGGTTGGTCACAATAGTTTTTTGCGCCAGGGTAGATACAGATCGGGCAACCACCCGTTCTTTCATCACAGTCTTCTGGTGAACTTAGAGCTTGGCAAATCGATAACTCTGAATTCTCATTAGAATCCACACAATCCCATTTTCCATCAGACCTTGCTGGTATGTACTCTTCAGGCGCATCACAACCTCTCCTGGCTTCGTTTTGATTAGGATATCCATCACCATCAGCATCAAGATAACGCTCAACACGACAATTCAAAATGCAGGTGGGAGAATCATCATCACAATCAAAGATGTAATCTGCATTAAACAGATCATCAGTTGCAAGAAGACATCTTTCAGAGCTGAAATCTTCGTGTTCCTCCGTGAGAAGAGTTTCACCATAACGTCCATCGTTGTCAAGGTCGCAATTATAATATACAACTTCTTCTTCATCCCCTTCTAAAGTAAAGGAACCCAATTTCAGATGACCATCAACTTCCAAACTTCTATGTTCCTCATCGTGAGTATCTATTTCATCATCATAGTATATGTCATAGGCGTATAATGTAATGGCGAAATCACCTTCACGACCAACAAAATAATCAATCTTAAATTCACAAATGTAACGATTATTCTCATTATAACACGCATTTTCAGAGACATAAGATGTGTTTTCAATTCTAGGAACGAAATAATCTATTTGAAATTGCCTTATAGGAGCATAATCAATCTCATCTGGCAAGGTCATTTCTGCAATCACATAGAAAGAATCATTATTGTTAGCACCATCTGCATATATTTCAAAAACTTTAGGAGGTAAACAAATATCACCCTTAACGTTTTTTCCGTCAATTATATTATTACAATTATTGTCAATCCCATTACAAAACTCAGTTGCTCCAGGATAAACATCAGGATTTAAATCATCACAATCAGTACCCTTCTTTTCCTCTGAACATACATCTTGTACACATTCAACTTCGTTGCCCTCTCGGTCAACACAAGTTGCTTCATCGGGAATACAAGTTAATTGAGGATCAATATAGCCATCTTGATCTTTATCACAGCCTTTGTCCGGAAATTCATCATCTAAACCCCACAAATTGCAATCGTTTAACCTTCCATCGCATCTGAAATCAGCACCAGGATATATGTTTGGATCAGTATCGTTGCAATCATAACCTGGGAGGTCATATCTCCATCTGGAGTCATCGTAAGAATCTCCTAGAATAGCAGAATGGTCAAAATCTATACACAAGTCATGGTCTTCTTCGTCAGCGTAGTCTACATCAATACATTCGCCTTCGGGTTCTGTGTGAAAGTGTCCATCATCGTCTTTATCATAATATATGAATCTTTTGTTGTCTTCTATATCGACATTACACTGGCCAGATTCTCCACAATATTTTCCAATGCCACAACTATGGTCTTTGGGACGCTTATAACATTGTTGATCTTTCCAATAGACACACCTTGAATCCATATCCAACTCATCAGCGCAAGTATGTGTACATTGTCCATCGGACCCGCACAACAAACCTTCCGCTGTATTACATGGAAACAGTTCTCCTCGTTGTGTACAAGTGTCTGAGTTTATATACGCACAACTTTCATCAACATCTAGATGATTATGGCATTGAAGTTCACACTGTCCATCATTACCACATAACATCTCATTGCTTGAATCGCAGACATAACTAGAGGAACGAAGTGAACAATAACTATCATAAACAGTTTTTACACAACGTGAATCATATCTGGAGTTATCATAATCATCACATTTTAAACCTGTGTTTCTATGTTTGTCTTTGCTTGACCTACAAGTGCAAATGGGAGTCCAGCAGCCCATTTTACATTTACATTTTGCCTGTATGTATCCATCTTTTAACTCGTAACTAGAAGATTGATAACATTCCCCCCCTTCATCATTGCATCTATCCCAGTTTTCTTTACAATATTCCTCAGAACTCATTCCAACAACGTCTTCAAAACTCCACGCTTCAACAACTGTTGAAACTAATACTAAGAAAAGGAACAGTAAAAAATACTTCTTCATTTGAATGCATCCTCAACGTCTTTACGGTCAAAGCCCTGTTGTGTAAGGTCGGAAATAATTTCATTCTTGTCCTGACCGTATTCTTTTCGTTGTTGTATTATTTTCCTGAGTTCGTCATTTATATCTTTTCCTACGGAAGTATTGATTTTGCCTGATGTTGCAAACTTAGAGAAGTATATGAGAGTCATTGCAATTAAAGGTATCATTAGAAGAGCAAAGATTGGAGAATTGAAGAAGTTTCCAACACCCCCTCCAACGTTTTCCACAAGAGACAAAACTTTGAGTTGTGCGAGACAGTCATCATCAAGCTCTTTCGCAAACTCGTATCGTAAGGTTGTATCTCTATCAAGCTCTGTGAAGTGCCATGCTATGAGTGGATCTTCTTGGAGAACTTCATAATTTGAATTTTCAAACATAATCTCATTCACAAGATCTGCTGCGCATTTTGGGATATCCAGTATTACTGATGTACCTTGCAATCTGTTTTTTGTTTGGAGATTAAGTTCAACCTCTGTTCTTCCAGTATATCTGTTTGCATTCAATGAGGTTGTTAAGACATCTTCTGAAGCTTTTGTTGCATTCCTTGATTCTGTTGAAGTTCTTTCTAGTTCTTGGAGATAAAAATCGACATCTTCTTCATCTGCCGCATCAATAAAAATCTCTGAAGTGTTGTCTGGCGTCTCACGTTCAGGTCCATAATAGAAAACGCTCACAGAATCGCTTGGTTCAACTTCTAAGACTCTTGTCCCTTCAACTTTATAGAACGCCCTTAATTCCATAACCTTAGAGTTTGGTAATGTTCTTGAGACTTGTATCGGTCTAGACCATCTTTGTACTGGGCCATCGCTTTCCCTGTACCATGCTACAGGCTTCTCATCTTGAGTAAAGATATTTGTTGATATTTCTAATGTTGGTCTTTCATGATATGTTTCTCCTGCTTTTGGGCTTACTATTTCCATGGAAGGTGTACATTGGCAATTGCTTAGGTACCCGTCATCATCCGTTGAAAAATTTCCATGACAGTATAATCCATCCTCTGGGATTAGTAGTTTGCAGTTTTTCTCAGGATTCGTTTCTGCACAATCTGTTTTTGTTCTTCCAGCTCCAAAGAATGTTCCGTCACAATCGTAATCAATCTTGCTAGTGCCTGCTTCATCACTAGTCCCTACTTTATCGAAATTGTCTAAGCAATCTTGGATGTTTTCTTCCGTTGTCAGATACGAGCATAGTTCTCTTTTTTGGTCATCATTCAGTAAGGCAGTATCATCGCACTTCACCTCCACAGGTGAAAGAGTTATTGGAACTTCATTAGAATTATAGTCATGTATGTCTATCACTTTGACATTGAATGTTGCTGTGCCTTCTGGTTTAAGTTCTTCAAGAGATAATGTATAAACGTCATTATTATTATCTAAATCTCGTACGGGAAGTTTTTCGTCGGCTCCGTCATATGTAACGATGAATTCTTTTATACTATAAGTTCCATTCGAGATATTAACTATTAATCTTGGGTTAGTTAAAGTATACTTATCTCCTTCAGAGCCAATACCTCTCACCGAATTTATTTTAGGTGGATTTGGTTCCAAGATTGTCAAAGAAAAAGGTAACCCTCTTGTCAACACATCATTATATGTCATCTTTACTGTTCCTGTGTAAGTGCCAGGATCTGTTGGATTATTTTGATCAGATAACTTTATGAACAATGCATCTTCTGATCTTGAGTAAACTCTATCCGGCCATGAATCAATTCTTTTGTTTTCTGATTCAAATCTCGGGCTAGCATCATCAGGGGAATCTGTCTCAATCTTCATCTCAAATCCCTGATGTGGGTATATTTCTGCTTGCATAAATGAAATAGTCTCTGGGGACGGTTGGTCAACTGTAATAATTCTGAACCCCTTCGTAGTTCGT
>CAZOXV010000115.1:0-4473 GCA_964583935.1 uncultured Methanosarcinales archaeon
TAAAATTAGATATATTACCGAAGATATGGTGCTTGATGCTTCACATAAATATAAAGATTATAACCTTGTAATGATTGCTGCTGTTTCTGAGAACAATGTAATAGGAAGAGAAGGCAATATTCCTTGGAGAATATCTTCTGATCTAAAGCGATTTAATGAGATAACGAGTGGTCATAAAGTAATCATGGGAAGAAAGACGTACGAATCAATTCCCGAGATACATCGACCCCTTCCAAGGAGGGAAAATATTATTTTGTCAAGGAGCTTAGATCAATCTGAACTGCCCTCTGGTGCAAAAGTTTTTGGCTCTATTGATTCTATTCTTGATTATGTGAACGATGAAAGAGCTTTTGTTATTGGCGGTGAATCTGTATATAGAGATTTTCTTGAATATGCTCGACGTTTGGATATAACTAAAGTTCACCGCACTGTTGATGGTGATACTTTTTTTCCCGAGATTGATGATAATTTATGGAAATTAGTTTGCAAAGAATCTCATAAGGAAGTTGGCAAAGATTATGTTGAGAGATATTCATTTCTTAACTATGTTAGGAGATAATCATGATAGTTGGTCTTACTGGTGGATATGGTTCAGGAAAGGATGTTGTCGCAGAGTTTTTTATCAATAAAGGTTTTCAATACATATCTCTATCCAATTTTATACGTGATGAGTGTATAAGTGATGGTATACCTCTAACTCGAAATTCTCTTATAAAAAAAGGAAATGAACTAAGACATAGATATGGTTCATGGATTTTAGCAAAAATGGCTGTTGATGTAATAAATCCAGAAAGAAACTATGTGATCGGTTCAATAAGAAATCCTGATGAGGTAAAATTTCTAAGGAAATCAAAAAATTTCCATCTTGTGAAGGTTGAAGCGCCTGATGACCTGAGACTAAAACGAGTTAATGAGCGGCATAGAGAAGAAGAGCGATATCCTGATATGGATACTTTTCTTGCTGCAGAGGGAAAAGAGATGTCTTCTAAAGACAAAGAGAGCCAAAATCTCGAAGCAGTTTTTTCAATGGCATCAATTGTACTTTTTAATAAGTATAAATCTAAGAAATCTTTATTCAAGGTACTCGAAGGAATGTACTCGGATTTAAAGAAGAAAGAAAAATAAGAAATAAAAAATAGGTTAAACTTTCAAAGTTTAATCCTTATTGAGCATAAAGTTTTATGCTTTCTCTATCATACTTGAAGTCTGCAGGTATTCTTCCGCTCTTCTTGTAATAGTCCACAAGTCTCTTGATTCTGGAATCAGTGAGCTGTAGGCCTCTTTTTGCGGTGAAATCCTTATGATTTTCTTCAAGATGCTTGCTTAGCTGAACACTCTTCTCAATAACTGCACGTAGATCTTCTGGCAGTTCTGGAAGATGATTCTTCTCTTTTAGAATTTGGCTAATACTCTTTTTTGTTATGAGTTTTATGTCTGGGATTCCGTACGTATCTCTTAGGTGCATACCAATCTCAGAGGGTTTTTGTCCTTCTTTAGCAAGCTTTACAACTAGTAGCTCAATTTCTTTGCCTTTGTATCTTAACCAGGATGGAACGTTGTGTTGTTCTGGTTTTTGTGAACCAGATTTACCCCTGCTTCCTGAATATCTTTTTGCCATTTTTATACCTCCAGTGTGAGTAAGCCCAATTATGCTTTCTTTTGAACCGACTCATCTATCGTGTGGCTTGAAAATGATGATTTATTTATAAAGCTTCGCATACTTTTCGTATAATCTCTTTAGATCAAGAGCACCTTTTAGTGGATTTGGAGATTCATTGATAATTGTCATCTCTATGTCGTGTTTGATTAATTCTTCAATTAAAGGGATTGCAAACTCATCAGTCATCTGGATGTGGTTTCTCTCTCCTTTGTCACCATATACAATTCCTGAAAAATGGCAATGTATCTGTTCTATATTTGCATCATTGAGTTTTTTGAAAATTTCCTTATAGTTTATGACTCCTTTGTATCTTGCGTATAGATGCGCGAAATCCAAGCAAATATTGCAACCCGTATCGTGTTTCAATCTAATAAGCTCATCCAGTTCTCCGAACTGGCTAATTTTTCCCATGGTTTCTGCGCAAATTTCTGGGCTCAGTTTTTCTTTTTCTATTGCATTCATCAAATCTTCTATTTCAGTTTTCACCTTTCCAAAGGCTTCTTCTTTTTCATTCTTCCCGTAGAAAGCTGGATGAAACACAACGCTCTTTGCTCCTAATATATGCCCAATTCTGCAACAACTAAAGATCCTCTTTTTTGATGCTTCAATCTTAGCTCTTTCTTCTGAAAGAAGATTTATGTAATATGGAGCGTGAATGCTTAATCTTACGCCAAGTTCTTTCGCGAGTGTACCCGCTTTTTTTGCGGTCTCTTCTCCCATAGTGACTCCGTGAACAAACTCGAGTTCTTGGGCATCAAGACCAAATTCTCGTATATTCCTGAGAGATTCAAAAATATCTTTACCTATGTTTCCTCCAGGACCAAAGTATATTTCACCCATATAATCAGTCTTTTCTTTTTCATTAATTAAGTTTTGTTTAATAAAATATGAACTGTTTATTTTTTTCTATATGGAAAATAACCTGTTAAAAATTAACTTTTATTAATACACCCTATAACCCCAACATTATGAAATTTTCTCATATGGCAGATTGTCACGTTGGTTCATACAGAGATCAGCGCATGCGTAAGTTAACTATAGATGCCTTTTCTATGGCAATAGAAAGATCGTTAGCTGAGAAAGTAGATTTCATACTTATCTCAGGAGACCTATTTAACACATCTATGCCTTCTATAGATTCTCTAAAGATTGTGACTTCTGAATTGAAAAAAGTTGCATTAGCCAATATTCCAGTCTATATAATTGCTGGAAGCCATGATTTCTCTCCTTCAGGAAAGACCATGTTAGATGTTCTTGAAAATGCGGGTCTTTGTATTAATGTGGTGAAAGGCACAGTTAATAACGACAGGCTTGTACTTTCATTTACTGAAGACAAGAAAACATCCGTCAAGATTGCGGGTATGATCGGTAAAAAAGGCACTCTTGAGAAAGCCTATTATGAATCTTTGGAAACTTCCAATCTAGAGAAAGAAGAAGGATTCAAAATTTTTATGTTTCATAGTGCCATAACTGAACTTAAACCTCCCAAACTGGAAAATGCAGAATCAACACCAATGAGTTACTTGCCTAAGAACTTTAATTATTATGCTGGTGGTCATGTTCATTCAATTATAAAGACCTCCTCAAAGGAGCTTGGAGGTGTTATAGCATATCCGGGTCCGTTATTTCCTAATTCGTTCTCTGAAATTGAAGAGCTTGGAAATGGTGGATTCTATATGTTTGATTCATCTGATTCTGAGCTTCTTAAGTATATTTCAATTAATGTTAAAGATGTTTTCAAGATTTTTATTAATGCAGAAGGTAAGACGCCAGAGAAGATAATTTCTGAATTAAACGAATATCTTGATGAAAACTTCAAAGATAAAATTGTTCTTATACGTATTTCGGGAAAGCTATCATCAGGTCGCGCGTCAGACATTAATATGAATACTTTTTTTGATGAGTTGTACTCACGCGGTGCTTATTTTGTAATGAGGAATACTGCTTCTTTGACTTCTGATATCTTTCAGGAGATACAATCTCACTCAGGCTCTGTTTATGATATTGAAAAAGATGTTCTTGCGGAGCACATTGGTCAGATGAAATTTTCTTACGCTCAGTATACACCGGAAAAAGAATCATCAGTTGCAAAAGATTTGCTAGAAATACTTGACTTAGAAAAACAAGGAGGTGAAACTCAAGCAGATTTCGAAGAGCGACTTGTTGATAATCTCGGTTTTCTTGATGTGAATTTCAAAAAGTAATTTAAACTAGGATTTCTTTAACCATGATATGTCATCTAGTAAGGAAATCGATAACATTGTTAATATTGTCTATTCCTCTAATACCTATACCGCTGTCCAACAGCGAAATATTTATTCTGAAATTAAGACTTTTATGAAGCGTCTTTCTGATTTGCTTAATGAGCATTCCATTGACGCTGAAGTTTTTTTAGGGGGCTCTAGTGCGAAGGGAACTCTCATGAAAGGAAAGTTTGATTCTGATATTTTTGTTAGGTTTGATTACAAAAAGTATTCTGATTTTTCTTCTGAACTTTCAGATATTCTTGAAAAAATAGTAGAGGAAGCATTTGATGGACAAGTTAAACGGGTTCATGGTTCTAGGGACTATTTCATGTGCGAGATGTCACAAAAAAATAGATCGAAACAAAAAATAGTGTTTGAAATAATTCCTGTTCTGAAAATAGATTCTCCTGATAAAGCCCTTAACGTTACCGATGTTTCACCATTACATGTTATCTGGGTTGATAAGCTAAAGAAGAAAAGCAAGTATCCTGAAAAAGATATTGTTGTCACAAAAATTTTCATGAGAGCTATTGGCGTCTATGGTGCAGAATCATACATACGGGGTTT
>CAZOXV010000116.1:0-4387 GCA_964583935.1 uncultured Methanosarcinales archaeon
AATGGGAATTCTTAGAACCTTATTTTATCTAAAATTGAATGAGCGTTTTTAGAAGCTTCAAGTTCGTCCATATCTATATTTCTCAGAAAATGCATTCTAACATACGATAAATCATCTCCATCAACACGTGCTACATCGTCTGCTTTTATCAAACCATAGGGGTAGCCAAGGAAAACAGGGTCTCCAGAATTGTAGGCAAGACACCCTATGACTTTACTATAATTTATGTGTCCAAATTCTTTCGAGATCTCTAGCTTAAAAATATGTTTTGAGTTTTTATGTAGTTTGACCATGAATATATTTGCATTATAGCTCTCCTCACTTACCGATATCAGTGGAGAATAATACCACATTGACTTTTTTGATATGCTATGGCTTTGGATGTTTTTACTCATGTTTAAGAGTACGCTTTCCACTGAGGCACCAGTATCAGTCAGAAGATTGTTGGTTTTTGAAACTGCCATAACAAGTACATTATTCTTTTTTGCTGTCTCTATCATTTCATTAAAATATTTCTGTTCATTAGTTAAGGTGCATTGTAATGAACCATCAAGTACGATTAAGCTATTTTCAGAGAGATTTTCTATACTTTCTTTTGCGTGTCTAAGCTCGAGAAAACGTCTTGCAGCGCCTCCAAGTTTTGATATATCTCCGTTATTAATCCCATCTTTCAGCGTCTCATCGTCTCCACTAAATTTCATAATCAGAGGTGATGAATCTTTTTCAAGCGGGAATATTTTAGTAACAAATATCGTTTCTTTGTCATAATCAGTTTTTGTTAAAACAAAAAATTGCTTTACGGTTGTTTTTACCTTTTTATTTTCCCTATACGTGATTGATGCAGTCTTGACAAAAAAAAGTGATAGAGAGTTTGAAGATATAATTTCTGCAGACCCACCATCTATAAAAGTTATCTCCTTCTCTGATGTGTCTAATCTAAGTGGATTAAAATTGTTCTCAGAAAAATTGTATGATTCGTGTTTTAAGCGACCTCTTAATACAGGTAGTTCAGCTATTTTGTTAACTTGAGACTCAATCTCTTTTGAGACGCGCATAACAATCTCTTTCATATTTTGGTGTTCTGTTCTGTTATTATAAATGTTTTTAGCTCTCTTATTGAAAATATTTATAAAAATATCGTGATTAACACATCCATGGAAAAAATAAAACCTTTTAGGTCTGAACTTTTGAAGGAAGATATTTCTTTGAAGACAATTGATTCTAGGTCCTTACTAAATGGTGCTGAAGATGCTGCTTCTTTTTTAAGAACTGGCGAGCAGAAAGTAAGAGACAAAAAGACTCTTTTCAGAAGATAAATTTCATTTTGTATAGGCGGTTTGCATTTATGTTTGACCGTTTCGTTTTATCTACTAGTTTTACAAAAGTGATTTAAAATGAGAAACGTTACTCCTAAGAAATTTAGTTTTTCAGAATCAGAGCTACGTCAAATTTTCCGTGCATGGCTTGCAATAACATTTGCTTTCTCAATTATGATGGGTATCTCTGGTAACATTATTTCATCTTTTCTTATTTCTGGTCTAACTATTGGTGTCGCATTCATTTTTCATGAACTTGCCCACAAATTTGTGGCCATAAAGAACAGATGTGATGCTGAGTTTAGATCGAATGATTCTATGCTTCTGCTAATGATTGTGCTTTCTTTTTTTGGAGTGCTCTTTGCAGCACCTGGTGCTGTTAGCATCTCAGGACATGTTACAAAGAAAAATTATGGTCTGATAGCTCTTGCCGGGCCGCTGACCAACATTCTACTTGCTCTATTTATTTTCCCTCTACTGCTTCTAGGTCTTGATGGATTCTTTGGTAGCATCCTTCTGTTTGGATTTATTATCAATTCTTGGCTTGCTCTTTTCAATATGATTCCTTTTTTTGGTTTTGATGGACAAAAAATTTTCTCATGGAATAAAACTGTTTATTATTCTGCCGTTGGTGCTTCTATGATTTTGGTTGTATTATCCCAAAATTTAGATTTTCTCATATAAGCCATTTTGCGAAGCTTTTTAAAATCATTATTTTTGAGTAAAGAAAGGTTTTTAAAAAAATCAAAGTTCAACCCTTTATGAGGTTCCGAAAGGCAAATCAACGTGATGTCGATCTCTTGCAGTCGTTTGCGTCATCTATGGCTGAGCAGAGAACTGTTTTTGGGCATAGCCTTGGGAAAGAATTCTTTAGGTCAATCATACGGACTGGTCTGGTTTATATGGCACTCTCTGATGACAAAAAAGTTTTAGGTTGTCTTCTAGCTGAGGCAGATGCCCGTATCCAATTCTCTAATATTATATACATATCTATAGATCCCGACACATCAAGAGATGCTGTTGTACAGGGTCTTCTGGAAAAACACTACGAAGAATGTCAAAAGATGAATATCTCTGACATAGCTTTGCATACAACAGAACTTGGTAAGAAAAATATAGACCTTCTAAGTAATCTTGGTTTTTCGCCCGAGAAGAAGTTCATGATGTTGACCCGGCAGGTCGAAGGATTTTAATTTTTTATTGAATTACTCCAAGCTACCTTTTTCAACAACGACAATTTCTCTTTTTGATAGACCTTTGTTTTCTTCTTTGTTCTCTTTGGCATGAAACTTCAGCATTATCTCTTTTAGGATTTCTCCATCATCTTTTTCAGCATATTGCGGTAGTTTCTTCAGTCTTTCAAGCTCATCGAGAACAGGTTTGTCAACCTCAATTATATAACTCTCAACTTTCTCTAGATTAAGTAGAACATAATCATTTTCTTCAAACCCTTTTTCTTCAATAATTTTTCGAGGAACTTTTAGAAAAAAGTCGTCACCTCCCCTAAGTAATTTTGTCATTGTGTCTTTTTTATCCATTTCACATTATTTTTGGTTTCTGTGTTTTTAAAGTTTCTTTTGTTTTATTGTATTTGCTTCAATTCAACGAAAGTTTTAAATAGTTCGAACGTTCACTTGTTTAATGTTTTGTTGAGTTTAAATCAACAGAACGTGTTTTCAAGTTGTTTTTTATGTCTTTGAACATACAAAAATATGTGATGTGATGAATATGAGTAAAAAAGTTGACGACAAAGTACATGAACGGGAAAATGATGAAGCTAAAGAAGAATCTTCTTCTCAGGTATCACATGCTCGTCCCGCGAAAGAAGACAAAACTGAAAACCTTGTCGAAACGTTGAAAACTCAAAATAATAACCTTTTATCCACTCTTAAGTATGTTCAAGCTGAATTTGAAAACTACAAAAAAAGGGTCGATAGAGATAGGAAATTACAGATTGAGATGTCTACTAAGGAAGTGATGTTGGACATTCTTCCTGTTATTGATAATTTTGAGATTGCCCTTAAATCAACAAAAGAATCTAATGAATTCGTCAAGGGCATGGAATTGATTTACTCACAATTGCTTGACGTCCTAAAAAAACAGGGGCTAACGCCAATAGATACTTTTGAGACAAAGTTTAATCCTCATGTGCACGAATGTATGATGCAAGAGGAATCTGAAAAAGAAAGTGGCATTATCCTTGAAGAATTTCAGAAAGGATACATGCTTAATGGTGTGGTCATACGACCGTCCAAAGTAAAAGTTGCTAAATAAAAACAAAAACTTATAATAATCATGCATCCTTATGTCTCTCAGGTGCTTTGATGGAAGAAAGATTTTCGACAATTGATGTGACACGATTGACTTCGAAGGAAAAAGTGCTCGAGCTCGTTGGGTCTGGAAGCAGGCCTGGTGACATGTGCAAGGTCCTTCCTGGTTTTATTGCGGAGCATGAGCTCCCTAAGATTGCAGAGAAGCTCGGCGTTTCACATGACGAGTTGAGAACTAACTTCCTACGCGAAGTCTACGCATATAATACGAGACTTCACAAACCAAAGCACGAAGCCAATGAGAGACGTCTCGGTTTTAAGCCAACAGACACAATACATCAGATGCCTTATGGCAAATGTGTATTCCTTGATGGTGAGAAAACCGGTGAACACAAGTGTATGCTTGGGGATGCTCAGCCGCTTCACTGCAGGATTTCAACGGAAAAATCGCATGGGCAAAAACTACATAGTTGGTATTTGCTGACACATGCTGTTAATCCAGATGACCCGAAATCTTTACGTGAGTGGGCTATATACCCGAAGACTCATCCGACAATACCGGGTGGTGAGCTTCATGAGCTTGTTCCTAATAAGGAAAAGCTCGATAGCATATTAAAGGATGATGTTCATACGAACGGAGGCGAATCCAATGGCAAAAATGATAGGAATTGATTTAGGTACTACGAATTCAGCAGTTGCAGTTATGGAGGGTGGTTCACCTAAGATAATAGCAAATGCAGAGGGAAGTAGAACAACACCTTCTGTTGTTGCTTATACAAAAAAAGGTGAAAGAATAGTTGG
>CAZOXV010000117.1:0-4367 GCA_964583935.1 uncultured Methanosarcinales archaeon
ATCCCAGAAAACGCCATTTTTTCAGAAATTGCAAAATCGGAATTATCCCGAAAAAATAAAAAACCATATTCTTTAAGCATTTTATGGCAAAATATGGTTGTTTTTCCAAGCACATAACATCAATATTAAAAAAAGAGTTTGTAGATGCCCTGATTTGAGGTTTGCTAAAAACTTTTAATTAAAAATTAAAAAATAATACACTTTTAATCATCAAACTGTTTCTTTTTTTGGCCAGAACTTAATTTTTCGTTTTTCACAATTCTTTGAAGCTCTTTTATGTATTTCATGCTAAGTTCCATGTTATTCCTTATCTTCTGCATGGACTTCTCAAAAGCTTGTTCGAGAGTGTTTCCATTTAACTTATAGCCGATTATTACTTTACCCTCTTTGATATAGCTTGTCTTGACAATCAGATTCAATGACATCCAACGCTTTAGGTACTCATACATGGTTTGTCGTGTTATTCCAGCAAAGTATCCCATGTCGTCGACAGTCATAACTGATAGTTCTGGATTCTTCTCTCGATTTGCTTTTTTTGTTCTCTCATACATCTCTAATAGAGTTCGATACATTTTGTCTGTAGAACCTTCTTTTCTGGGAGAAAGACCCAACCTATTGATTATCACCCTTGCTAGTTCTTCAGAGTTTGCATTCATGCCTGGTTCGTGTTCAGTAAGTATTATTTTTTCCATAAAAATCACCTCTCCTAGGTCAAATTCTCGCATCATGTTTTATAAGTGTTTACTAAAAAATAGACAAGAATATAGATAATATAATCGATATTTTAATTATTGATAAAAGGTTTTGCACACCTAACAACAATTGTATTTCCGAATACTGAAATGCTGCTAAGATGTTTTAATCAATTCTAATAAGATTTAATTTTACGTTCGAGATTATCTCTACATCATTATCAAGAAACATATGTAGATGTTATTGACAACTGTGTTTTATTTTATGTTCTTCTGTCCATATAAATCCGACAGATAAAAAAGTGAGAATAAAGATATTTTTCGTAATCAACAAAAACTATATAAAAAGCGATTAATTTGTCGCCATGTGGGCGGGAAAAAATCATTAGTGGCTGCAGTAATTTTAGCAGGAGCGCTTGCTACAAATAGTTTGCAATCTCAAGAAACTCAGACAAATAATAGCTCTCAGTCACCTAGTATAGAGAATGTTGTAGAAAATGAATATAGAAACACCCATTCACTTGTTTCACACACTTTTTCAGAAGGCGAGACAATTCGTACAATTTCTTCGCAATTCTCCACTGCAAATATAGAAAAACTTGAATGGATTCTTGATACATATAATACTCCTTTGTCTGAGAATGATAGAATCAACGTCATAGAAACAAGTACGGATGAGGGTTTACATTATCCGTATTCAGTTGAAATTAATTATGACGACAATGATGTGGATGATATTTTACTTGTTGGTCAGCCTGAGGATCTTGGATATGCTATCAAAGTGAGTTATCATGATGAAGAGGGTATTACTCGAAGAGTGCTTTGGACAAATAAAAGAAATCACTCGTTCTATGATGTTGCGAGTTATAATATTGATTTTCCTCTAGATGGTCTTTTTGAAGACTACATAAGAAGAATTTCTTCTGAATTTTGGATGCGCGAAAATCCCGCGCGAGGTATCTATGGTGGTCCTGACACTCATAACCACCGAGGTATAGATATTCCTCTTGATGTGGGCACAGAAATTTCAGCCTCGTATGATGGAACTTTGAGTGCAGGTTATCGTGCAAGAACTCCTATAGAGGATGAGATGGAAGGTATATTAGACAATGATTACAGTAGTTATCATTTCCTCGGCAAGGTTGCTGAATTAAGATTTAATCGCGTTACACGTAACTCAGATAGACAAAGAGAAAATCAGAGAGTTAGACTACAATTTTTTCATCTTTCTGATTTTCCTGAAGAGATAAAGCATCAATTTGCGGTTAATAAGCTTGATGAATTTAACACTAATGGTCCTGACAGAGAAAGTTATTATGAGTGGTATAATTGGTTTCTCTCTGAGCAAGACGAAGATGAAGTGTATAGGAGCATAAGAAGACATAATTTAGATTCATACCGTTTCTCAGGTGTGAACGTGCGTAGTGACGACACAATAGCATATTCAGGCAACACAGGTATATCTACAGGACCACACATTCATATAGGTGTAATTGTTAATGGACAATATGTTAATCCCCGAGACTTTTTCAATGAAAATAGCCCACAAAGGGGAATGTCTGTTGAAGAAGCAGAATCTTTATTCTCACAGTACAGAAATATTTACCAATCATTGACTGATAACATGAGATAATAACATCAGGATAATTGTAGTCTGTTCATAATTCTTTTCTTATATTTCGTTGTGTGCAAATCCCAGAAACTAGATAGTTCTTCTTTGGTGTGCTCTGCATGATCTGGAAAAGGTATTGATGCACCGGCAATAGTTATATCATTGACGCTATTTCTTCCTCCAGAATAGGCAACTCTTTTCCCATTATCTGCAATCTTGTAGAAACTATTAGCAAAAACATCAATAATGTCGATAGAAGAATCTCTTGATCTTCCTGACGCAACGACTTCTAAATTCCTTTGGTTGTCTTCTGTGGTGTCTGCAGCGCCCATTACAAGAACAGCATCACCTATATTTTCTGCAAATAATCTTTCAGCTATATAGCTGGGTAGTGCTGTATCAGATATAAGATTAGGAATTGCGTAGTATATTAGCTTGTCACCTAGGAAGTCGTGTTCCGCGAGTGCTTTACCATATGCAACCCTGGTTGCGCGTGGGACTTTTGGGTTTTCTATACGAGTTATCTTCTCGAAGTCATCTTCTGTCATCGCATCCTCAAGAAATTCTTTAGCCTTATAATCAAGATCAGTCATCCTTTTTTCATCGAAATTAGCTGTATCTGTTTTGATACCCAGATATGAAGTTATTCTTAGTGCTTGATTTTCTTTGCCCTCTAATGGAAATTCAGATTTCCTGTTTTGCATATATTCCAGCAGAATTGATACACAAGCACCTGATTTTTTGTTTATAAGAAGTGCATCATCAATTTTCCCGTTTAAATTATGATGATCAATAATAATATCTGGCTTGATAAACCTGTATGTGCCTAACATCTGTCGCTCAAAGTTTTCCGTGTCTAAAATAATTGAGAATTTTATCGCTTTAAGATAATCTTCAAGCCCTGATTGTGTCTCGGCATTGGCAATGCTTCCAGTTCTTATAAGTTCGTTTCTAAGCTGGAGTTCGGTAAATAAAGCTTGATTTTGATAGTTGTGCGATTCACGGGAGTAATGTATCACGGAATCAACATCTTTCTCGGAAAGAATATTCTTCATGCAAAGTGCACTTCCAACTGCGTCAGGGTCAGGCCTGTCGTGCACAAACACAACAACATCTGATTCTTTTTCAGCTTTTTTGCCTGCAGATTCTATCTTCTCTTCTAGTAAAGATACCTCTTCATCAGTCAATGAAAGTTTCGTTGTATCGTTTTTTTGCTTTCCCAAAAAGTTTCACCAACCTGGTGCGATTTCACTCCATTATAAAAAGATTTTGCCATCCCCATTATTTTCATAATTTCACTTTTCAGTTATTTTTTATGTTTTTTAACCATATACGGGCCATTAAGTCTATAACCAAGTTTTCTATAATAGTTTCTTACGCCGACACCGCTTATAACAACAATTTTGTTTTTATTATTTTTTTTAGCTATCTCTTCTGCTACAGCCATAAGTCTTTTACCTATGCCTTTGTGTTGGGTGTGTTCTTCCTTTTTTCCAATTGCAACTGCACTTCCGTAAACATGAAGCTCCCTTATTAGAGCAGTGCCACGGTCAACATACGGTTTAAAAGTGCTTCTAGGAAGTCTTAGTCGTACAAAACCCAACATTTTATCGCTATTCTTTGTCTCGTATGATATGAAAAATTCTTTTCCTTTTGAAGCATCATATTCGCGAACAATTAATTCAGCATTATCTTTATTCTGGGAAAGTCTTATTTCCCTTGTTCGTATATCTCTGAAATTAATTTTCTCTATTTCTGCAATATTCGAAACGTACTGACGCAAATTTGTCTTATCAACACCAGCAGTTGTTGCATTAGTTGGAATATCTCTTTGAATTCTCATCACACGGCAATACTCAGGAATAAATTTATGTGCTTCAGCAATCAATTTTGCAGCTTCTTTTGTCAATATTGGACTAAATATTCCTTTTTTGTAATCTTTCTCAAGTTTTGTTCCTGGCATAACCATTGTAGGATAAATCTTCAGCATATCTGGACGATAAGACTCATCATCAAATATTTTTTTAAGAGCCGATAGAGATTTTTATCTTTTCACGAAAAAT
>CAZOXV010000118.1:0-4304 GCA_964583935.1 uncultured Methanosarcinales archaeon
AAACATGAATTTGAAGATCAGCTAAAACTTAGAATATCAAATTTAACTTTTAATGAATTTGAAGCTCTAATTACAATTTTAGCATTAGCTATAATTTTTGTTTTTTCAGAAGTTATATTTTTTATATCTTCATGTTTCTTAGCTTTTTTTTTATTCCATCATAAATCAGAATCATATGCTAAATACATACTCAGATACATTCTTGAAATTCCCAAACTATTTTTCGCCATGCTTTTAGCGTTTGGAACTTATAATTTATTTTTCATACTATTGATTATATCAATTGGTAGTATATATTACAAAATTATTCCCAGAGGTTTAGGGGTTATTGAGATTATCTCTTTTTCGTTTCTTTTCTTGCAAGGCAACGCCTCTATGAACATAATATTTTTCTTGGGTTTGATTAGAGTTTTTGGTTTCTGGGTGCTTCTTCCATATCACCTAATGGAGAAAAATTCTAGTTAATCTTTTAACATATGGCTAAGTACCTAAGATTATGTCTTTCTGCCAACCACTGAGCGATATCTATCTTTTTTAGAATGAATCTCATAGCTAATGTCAGAAGAAATCCATAGCTGCATTTTCTATGAGAATATTTTTAAACAATTCCTAATTATCTAAATTATGGTAAAATTCTCGGTTGTTGTTCCTCTTTATAATGAAGAAGAGAACATAAAACCCTTGTTCTCTGAGATTTCTAGATCCATGGATTCGTTGGGATCCTATGAGTTGATATTTGTTAATGATGGTTCTACCGATCGATCTCTAGATGAAATATTAGCTTTAGACAAACCAAATATCAAGGTTATAAATCTTAGAAAAAATTACGGTCAGTCTCCTGCACTTGATGTTGGGCTTAAAGCATCTAAAGGTGAGTTTGTTGTAACATTGGATTCTGATTTACAAAACGACCCAAAGGATATCCCAAACATGTTCGATAAATTGATACGAAATAATTTGGATGTTGTTACAGGTTGGAGAAAAAAGCGTAAAGATCCTTTGTGGATGATTATCGGTTCTCGTGTTGCCAATTCATTGAGGTCTTTCTTTTTGAAAGACAAGTTCCATGATTATGGATGTACTCTGAGAGTTTACAGACGCGATGCGATAGAGGATCTAGATATTAATGGCGAGATGCACAGGTATATTGTTGCTTTACTTGATTGGAAAGGCGCTAAGGTTGGTGAAATTAAAGTCAATCATCGTCCGCGGATTCATGGAATAACAAAATACACTTGGAAAAAGTATTTCAATGGTTTTGTAGATTTGATGTATGTTTGGTTTTGGAAGCATTATTCTAATCGTCCATTGCACTTTTTTGGGTCATTAGGACTTTTTGTTATTTTTCTTGGTTTCTTATCTTTTTGCTGGGGATTATATTCAAGGTTTATTCTGAATCGATTGTTTGTTGATTCTTTTTGGTTTTTTGGTGGCTTGTTATCTATCTTTTTTGGAATGACTATGTTTACTTTCGGAATTTTGTTTGATCTTATGATACGGACGTATTATAATTCATCTGATGTTGAAGATAAATATACTATTTCTAGCATATCCGTTGGTGGAGAAAAAATAAAGAAATAGCCAATAAAAAGTAGTTACAAAAGAAAACATTTATATACTAGTTTTACCATTAATACCATATGGGTTATGTATCGGGGGATGGACGAGAATTAGTTGTAAATCAGTTCAATTTTGGTGATTATGAGATAGCTTCTGCTATGTGTTCTAATGGTGATGTTATTGAGAATTTCTACAATAAGGACGTCTTGAGTATATTACTTGCAGATACTATTGGTCATGATAAGGAAAAGGGCGATGGTTTCAAGGAATATTTATCACGAGTTCGAGAACATGGTTGGGGTTTTGATGATGCTGAGAAAAGCTTAGAATTCCTATCATATCATTTTCCAAGGCACGATCATGAGTTTGAGAAGACTGAATGGAGTCCTGTTGGTGGGTTATTGAGGCTAGACAAGGATTCGTTTCAAATTGCTAACGCTGGTATTGAAAAACCGTTATATTTCCATGATGGTATTGTTGAGAAACTTGATCTAAATGGTAATCTTGAATTCTATAATCGGGCTGATCATTCTCCCGCTTATTTTGGTAATATGAAACCCGGAGAAATAGTTGTTCTTCAGAGTGATGGTATCAAAGAGAACGCTGACGAAATTCATGGTATTAATGCTGAGAGTCATCTTGAGAACATAATTAAATTTGGAGAAAGTTCTAAAGATATCGTTTCTAAGGTTGTTGATTCTGAAGGTTTGGGTAGATATTGTTTGCCTAGGGATGATGAGTACGATGATATTTCTATTGTTGTTGTTAAGAAGAATTAGTTCTTGTGCATTAGTTTTTTATATTGTGTTTTGTTAGTTGATATATGGTAAAATATTTTCCAAGTGCTGAAGACAGGCTTGTGGGGCATGAGTTGCATGGAAATTGTTTTCATAGGTATGAGCTGAGGGACGTCTATCTGAGTGATGTTGTGAAAACAAATGTAGAAAGGAACTTAAATACTGGATATCTAGATGTTGGGA
Organism: uncultured Methanosarcinales archaeon; assembly: GCA_964583935.1. Taxonomy (GTDB): domain Archaea; phylum Nanobdellota; class Nanobdellia; order Woesearchaeales; family CAZJJJ01; genus CAZJJJ01. Next base: position 2,541 of record CAZOXV010000118.1, read on the forward strand.
TACATGACGGTTTGATAAGAATATTGGAAAAAAACTTATCTTTTTCTAAGTATGATCTAGACGCAGCAAATTCCATGGTTGAAGATTTCAAGGAAAAGCATGGATATGTTTCTAATGGTTTACGAAGGAAAAAATTGAGGCTTGAATTGAAAGAGCAGGTTTATAGGAATTCTTTATCTGCACTTAAAGATTAATACGAATATTATCTCTTAAGAAAGTGCTAGACTCACTTTGATTGCAGAATCTACTTTTCTAAGCGAATCTAAATTCAATGAACCCACATTTTTTGATATTCTTCTCTTATCAATAGTTCTTATCTGATTTAATAAAATTGAAGATTGTTTTTGTAAAACTGATATAGAAACAACGAAGGGATATTTTTTCTCATATATTTTTGATGTTAATGGAGCGATGATTGTTGTTGGTGAGAATTCATTTCCAACATCATTTTGGATTACAAGCACAGGACGAGTTTTTCCTTGTTCAGAACCAACCACGGGATCTAAATTTGCAATAACAATATCGCCTCTAAAAAAACTTACCATTCTGGAAGTCCCTCACCATCAACAACTTTAAAATCTTCTTTCAAAGTTAGACAATCTTTAGCAGTTCTTCGATATCCTTCTTCTAGGTCTTTCAAATCGAGAAGATGCTTGATTATATTGTCATAAGTTTCTGATGGTTCGGCTTTTAAAGATTCCAACCGTTCTTTTGTTTCTTTTGATACTTGAATAATCTTCATCATCTCCCTGAGTAGACAATCGAATATATAAATTTAGTTTTTATAAGTATTTCCTAGAAGATTCCGGAAGATTTTCAGTTATCACAATCTGCACTTAAAGATTAACGCATACATACCAATTAATGTGAATATTGTTCCTGCAACCAATTTGAATATTATCTTCTTTAAAGAATTCCTCTCGAGAGATATTTTCTTTTTCTGAAATTATCCCAAAATAAGAAAATGGGATATTAAAAATCATATGTTTCTTTTTTCATGGGAAAGTTTTAAATATTCTATTATATTTTGTTATAGAGTTCGGGGGCGGACAGAAACGGTAAAATGTGGACTTTTAGATGGATTCGCATATTTTTTTGTGGTTGCATTGCTCTCGTTTTTTTCTAAAGATAACATTTCTATAAATAATAATTATGGGTGGTTACGTATGAGAAAAATAAACTTCTTAGTTTTAGCTATGATATTTACAATGTTAGTTTCAGTAGTAGGAGTGAGTGCAGAAGGAACACTCGAAGCGCAAGTTTCATCTGCTTTGAAATATGAATATAATCCTGCATACAATTATGTGGGCGAGATGAGTTTTAATGATAACACATTACTTGGTGAATATGAGCCATTCGAATTTTTGAATCATGGTTCGGCTCCTGGTGAGGCCGTAATGAATGATATGGCACGATACCTAGGAGCTCTGCACAGACAAGCAGATTCTACAATCACAGAAATTCAGTTTGATGAGACTGCTTATGAATGGAATGAGTCTGAATTTCTCAAGGGAAGCAACTGGGTTGATAAAGATAATAATGAAGTGACGTTGGTTAGTTCAATCGTCTATAAGTTTCATGACGACCAATCCTTAAGAAGCGTTGATGTTGTTGTTAGTAATGCTGAAGATTCACTTGAGATTGCATTATCGTTTCAAATAAAAAATACATTAAATGACGAAATCGTATCTGCTCAAGAATATGTTTATGATCCTGCATATGAGTATGGTGATGTTGAGTTAGAAAACAATGTTTTCACAGGAA
>CAZOXV010000119.1:0-4283 GCA_964583935.1 uncultured Methanosarcinales archaeon
GCGGTAGTGTTTTTGATTCATTGTAGCATGGAATGTTTATTATTAGTTTCATTTTCTATAAGTATTGCTTGATTTATTAAAAGTTTTACCATCTCATATTAACTCATTATGTGCTTTGTGGTATGTGCTTATTATCCATAAGGTTTTAAAAAGTACTGTTGTTTTTCGGTTATGGTGGTTTTATGAAAAAAGCATTTATTACTGGAATTACTGGTCAGGACGGTTCATATTTATCTGAGTTATTGCTAGAGAAAGGGTATGAAGTTCATGGTCTTATTAGGCGCTCTAGCGTCGTTAACACAGGAAGAATAGCGCATCTAATTCGCGACAAAGATATATTTAATAAAAAATTGTATCTTCACTATGGAGATCTTACTGATTCTTCCTCTATTTTTGGAATACTTGCGTATGTAAAGCCGGACGAGATATACAATCTAGGGGCGCAGAGCGATGTTAAGATATCTTTTGACACTCCAGAGTATACAGGGGATGCAACAGGTCTTGGTACTCTTAGAATACTTGAAGCTATTAACAAGCTAAAACTTGATACTCGTTTCTATCAGGCATCAACTTCTGAATTATTCGGGAAAGTTCTTGAAACACCTCAGAAAGAGACTACGCCTTTTAATCCAAGAAGCCCATATGGTGTTGCAAAGCTATATGCTTTCTGGATATTGAAAAATTATAGGGATGCTTACAATATATTCGCTTGCAATGGTATTCTCTTTAATCATGAATCTGAGAGAAGAGGCAAGAATTTTGTAACACGAAAGATAACCTCTGAGCTAGCAAAGGTCAAGGAAGGTCTGGTTGATTGCTTGTATCTTGGTAATATGGATTCTAAACGGGACTGGGGCTATGCTAAGGATTATGTTAAGGCAATGTGGCTAATGCTACAACAGGACAAGCCTGATGACTATGTTGTTTCTACTGGCGAACTCCATACAGTCCGCGAGTTTGTTGAGGCAGCATGTGATTCTTTAGATTTTGATTTAGAATGGCAAGGCTCTGGCATTGATGAAATTGGTGTTGATAAAAAATCAGGCAAAACTATTGTGAAGGTAAATCCAGAGTTTTTTAGGCCTACAGAAGTTGATTTATTGCTTGGTGACTGCTCAAAAGCAAAGAATGCTATTGGCTGGGAGCCAAAGACAAAGTTTGAAGACTTGGTTAAAATAATGGTCGAGGCTGACTTAAAGAAGGTAAAATCTCCAAATGGATACTAAAACAGCATTAATTACCGGTGTTTCCGGACAGGATGGGGTACTCTTGACTAAACTTCTTCTTAGTAAAGGGTACAAGGTTGTTGGACTTTCTTTGTATGGGGAAGATGTGAATTTTGAGAAGAGAGATGATTTTGTTTTGCTCAAAGGTGATGTTCTTGATAAAGAGGGTTTGAAGTCTATATTTGAGGAGTATAAACCTTCTGAATGCTATCATTTTGCAGCAATAAGCTCCATATCGCAGGCTTTTGAAAAGCCTGGTTTGGCTTTAGAAGTTAACTTTATGGGTACTCTGAACATTCTAGAGACCATACGGAAGGGTTTTGATTCTTGTAGGCTTTTTGTTCCTTGTAGCCTTGACATGTATGGTACGTTTAAAGGGTATGTTACTGAAGAAACGCCTTTGACTCCAGTTTCTCCATATGGTGTTAGCAAAGCAGCCTCTAAGATGCTTGTTGAAAGTTACCGAGAGAGTTATGACTTGTTTTGCTGCTCTGCAATTTTATCTAATCATGAGTCTGAGTATAGAGAAGCACATTTTGTAACAAAAAAGATCGTATCCACTTTGGTTAAAATTAAAAGTGGAAAGGAGGAATACTTGTGCTTGGGTAATATGGATTCTAAGCGAGACTGGGGTTATGCTGGTGATTATGTTGAGGCAATGTGGCTTATGCTTCAGCATGAGACTGCGGATGATTATGTTGTTTCTACTGGCGAGACGCACACAGTGCGTGAGTTTGTTGAAAAAGCATGCACTATTTTGGATTTTGATTTGGAATGGCGGGGTTCTGGTTTGAATGAAGTTGGAATTGATAAGAGCACCGGAAAGAAGATAGTTTGCGTTGATCCTAAGTTCTTCAGAACTTCAGATATTAACTTGGAATCAGATTCTGCGAAGGTTAGAAAAGAATTAGGTTGGGAGCCAAAGACAAGCTTTGATGAGCTTGTTAAATCAATGGTTGATCATGAAAGATAACTTATTAAATTATACTCATTATGCTTCTTCAAGGTACTCAAGTAGCTTCTTAAGTTTTTCAATCACTTTTTGTTGATTATTTTTCTTATTATATTCTATAAATATAGTTCTTTGTCTATTCTTACGATTACCATTCTAAATCGTTAACATCAATCGTATTTTTTGTGTTGAGAAGAATTTTTGATGTTTGTACTTCGATAGCATCATTGTACATTCTTTCTAGAATTTCGTTGTAAGTTTCGCTTTTTTCCCACATGTTGCAATTTTTTCATGTAACACATTTTTCACAGCGATTGTTTTCATATAATCACCTTTATATAAATTATAAACGTTATAAAATTTATACTATTTTGAAAAATTTTTGCTAAGTTCCAAGAAAATTTTATATATAACAAATATATATACATTTGTTATGTCTGAACTAACTCCAATTAGAATAGATAAATCATCAAAAGATGAGATAAGAATTTTAGTCAAAAGAGGTTACTTCTCAACTATGACGGAGTTTGTGAAGGATTCTATACGGAAAAATTTGGAAGAATATAGAAAGAAGCAAGTACTGAAGGCTTTATCTGACAATTTAGGTTCTGTAAAAGTTAACTCTCTGACAAACGAAGAGAAGATTGAAGCAATTGAAGAGGCACTCAACTACAAAGGAGATGTCTTCAAAGATATTGGGCTGAGATAGCTCCAAACTCTTGCATTTCTTTGTCGTTTGAAACTAATGTTGAATTACACTTTTTTGCAAGGATTATATGAAGAGAATCGGGGTAATGTATTTTGCAACATTCTGCGTTTCTTTTGTCTATCTGTGTTGCTTTAATTATTATTGTCTTTGGTTTCAACCAACTCATTAGATCTAATAATTTATCTTTAGGGATTTTTTTCTTTAGTTCAAATATTATTATGTCTGAGACAACTATTTTGTATTTGCATTCTATGCTTTTAGCTAATAGTTCGTATGCAAATTGACCCAAGGGTCTTAAGTTATCTCTTCTGTTTAGGAAATAGTCAAGATAGATGTTGGTGTCTATGTAGATTAATTCTGACATGAATTACTTTAGTTTATGTTTTTTATATGTGTTCTCTAGTGATACTTGAAAGATTTTCAATTCATAAGGTTTTAAAAAGGCTTTTTGTTCTGATTGGATATGAAAGTTATTGTTACTGGCGGTGCAGGTTTCATAGGAAGTCACGTTGTTGATAAATTGTTGGCTCGTGGCGACTCTGTTGTTTGTCTTGATAATTTTAATGACTACTATGATCCTTCTTTGAAGCGTAAGAATATTTCGCATAATCTGGATAATGATAATCTTAAGCTTGTTGAAATGGATATTAGGGATGATTTAACTTCTCTTGATACTGTTGATGCTATAATACATCTTGCAGCTTATGCTGGTGTGCGTCCATCTATCGAGAATCCAAAACTCTATGTTGATGTCAATGTTATGGGGACTCAGAACATACTTGATTTCGCTGTTAAGCGTTCTATCAATAAGATTGTTTTTGCTTCTTCATCAAGTGTATATGGGAATAATAAGAAGATTCCTTTTTCTGAATCAGATAATGTTGATAATCCGATAAGCACCTATGCAGCTACAAAGAAAGCAGGCGAGCTTCTTTGCTATACATATCATCATCTTTATGGTTTGAATATTAATTGTATGCGTTTTTTTACTGTGTATGGTCCTCGTGGAAGGCCAGATATGGCCGTTGCTAAGTTTACTAGGCTTATTGATTCTGGCGAGGCTATTGAGATGTATGGTAATGGTGATACAAAGCGTGATTACACTTTCGTTGATGATATTGTTTATGGGATTGTTGCTGCTCTTGATAGAGATTTTGGATACGAGATATTCAATCTAGGAAATTCCGATACTGTTTTGCTTAAGGAACTAATATCGACTATTGAGACTCATTTGGGGAAAAAGGCAAAGATTGTTGAAAAAGAGATACAGCAAGGTGATGTTGAGATTACTTATGCTGATATATCTAAAGCTAAGCGTATGTTAGATTACAACCCTTGTACTAAGATTTTTGAAGGTGTAGGAAAGTACATTAAATGGTATGGATCTAGATAAAAT
>CAZOXV010000120.1:0-4224 GCA_964583935.1 uncultured Methanosarcinales archaeon
CCATCTGCAATTTCTCTCTTGCACCGAGCGAAGCCTGAATAACCGAAGAAGCTACAGAAACATCAAACTCTAGCTTTTCGTTGAGCATTGACTTATCAACTTTTGGCCAGAAGAACATATGTATACTTTCTTCCTTGGAACCAAGAAGAGACTTCATATTAAGATATATCTTCTCAGTAATGAAGGGAGCAATTGTGGAAAACATTTTGAGTCCTTCAAATAAAACATGCGCAGTTACTGAAAGAACAACTCTCTTCTCGTTCTCCTTACCTGAAGAAACTTTATCCCTTGTCAACTGTAAATATGTTCTGCTTAACTCTAGAAAGATAGTCTCTATCTTTGCAGGTATCTCATCAAGTCTATAATTTTCGTATAGCTTAGTTACATCATTAATGACTGTATTGAGTCTAGAGAGGATAAACTTCTCTTCTAAAGACAAGTCAGACTTCACTGAAGAAAGTTCAGGAATTTTCTTGACACCAAGTGTGTCAGCCAGATCAAGCAAATAATTCTGTATGTTCCATAATACAGACATGTTCTTGTATTTTACTTTCATGTCATCAAAATTATAGTTAATATCAACACCCGCACTTGTCCCACCAATCATGTAGTATCTTAGTGCATCCGCACCATAATTTTTTATTACTTCTTCAGGCAAGATGTAATTACCCTCTGACTTAGACATCTTTCTTCCTTGAGCGTCCTGGACATAGCCATGCATGTAGACTGCCTTGAACGAAGGTTTCTCAAGAGCGAGCATCGAAGCCACATGAAGGAGATTAAACCAACCTCTTATCTGATCTTTTCCTTCTAAAATAAAATCGGCAGGATAATACTTGTCAAAAGCATCCATCTTTCTTGGGAAATCAAGTGAATTCCAGGAAGCTGTCCCAGCATCAACCCAAACATCAAGCACATCAGGAACACGCTTGTATGTCTTGCCATCCTTTTTAATAACTATATCATCAATCCAAGGAATATGAGGTTCTACAACCTTCTCTCCTGATAACTTTTCAAGTTCTGTAATAGAGCCAACAACGATATAATCATCAGGATCATCTTCGTTTCTCCAGATTGGAAGAGGAGTACCCCAATATCTCTGCTTTGAAATCGAATTGTCTCTGAGATTCTTTAGCCATGAATTAAAAGCATTATAACCTGCTTGCGGTACCCATTTCACCTTGTCATTCTCTTTAATCATGTTCTCCTTAAGATCTTCAATCTTGAAGAACCACTGCTTTGTTGTTCTGAAAATTACAGGTTCGTGACTTCTCTGAGCAAATGGGTATTCGTGCTCAATCTCAGTTGTTGCAATCAATGCTCCACAAGATTCAAGATCGTCAATGAAAGTTTTATTATCGCGCGATGCATGTCGCCCAGAAAATTTATCCATGCCATCAGAAAACTGACCGTTCTCTTTAACAAGATTCCATGCAGGAATACCGTTTCTATATCCAACTTCATAGTCTTCAGGGCCGCAACCAGGAGCCATATGCACAAGACCTGAACCGGCACTAGTATCAACATATTCAGTAGACATTAATACAGTATGTACCTTTTCAGATTTTGACTTCAAAGTATCATAATGCTCCTTTAAATTATCATAGAACGGATGAACATACTCAACACCTTCAAGCTTCTCACCATTAAAGGTTTCAACAATTTCAAATGATTTATGGGCAACAGAAGTTATGAAAATATTCGCTAATGCCTTTGCTACAATCCAATATTCTTCTTTACCATCACAATCAACCTTGCACTTAACATACTCCAATTCTGGATGAACCATTATTCCTAAGTTGAAAGGAATTGTCCATGGAGTGGTTGTCCATATTACAAGAAACTCATTATCTTTTCCTTTAACTTTCATCCTCACAAAAATAGAAGTGTCAACCTTATTCTGGTATTCAAGCTCGTGCTTTGCAGCAGCAGTCTCATGAGCCCAATCCCAAGCCATAGCTCTAAGTCCTTCATACAGCCTACCTTTCTCATAAGCTTTCTTAACAAGCCACCATTCACCATCAATGTAATCATTTGAAACAGTCTGATAAGCGTTCTCAAAATCCATCCAAACACCAAGACGTTTAAAATCTTCATTCATATCTTTAAGATTAGCAATACTAAGCTTCTTGCATTCCTTTACAAAATTATCCACACCAAAACCAGGGATTTCATCTTTTGATTTAAAGCCAAGCTTACGCTCAGTCGCATTCTCTGTAGGGAGTCCATGCATATCATAGCCCGCTCTGTCAAGAACAGAAAGACCAGTCATACGCTTATAACGTAAAATTGCATCCTTGAGAGATTTGTTCCACGCAGTCCCAATATGGACTTTACCAGAAGTGTATGGTGGTCCATCAAGGAAATAAAATTTCTTTTTCCCTGAATCCCTTTTCGTTATTTTATCGTGAATCTTATTATCATTCCAAAACTTTAGAATTTCTTCCTCGTATTCAAGTGGATTAAAATTTGCCATAGAATTTCCTCTTTTGCTCAAGTTCACTTTTGAAAATAGAGAGAAATTTAAAAATATGACGGTGAAAATCAAGGATTATAATTATTTTCAATATTGTAAATAAAAAAACAAGGAAAGGAACCTCACAAGCTTTAAATATTTCTATACTATTATCGCATGTATGCTAACCGGACATCAGAAAATAACCATAATAACAACAAGAAAGCCATCAAAAAAGAATGTCAACGAAGAATTAAGATGGTTAGGTGCATCGCTTGGCCTCTTCAATCTAAGGGATAAAGACCAATCCTGCTTCAGGGTTTTTATAGAACTTATAAAAACAGCAAAAAAGACACCTGGGGTATCAAGCGATGAACTTGCATACAGGTTAGACTTGTCCAGAGGAACTGTTATTCATCACATCAACAAATTAATCGAAGCGGGCATTGTAGTAAACAATAAGAATAAATATCTTCTAAGAGTTGATAACCTGCAAACACTTATTGATGAGATTGAAAAGGATATTCATAGAACTATTTCTGACTTAAGAAAAGTAGCAGGAGAGTTAGATCTCTACCTTGGACTAAAAGGAGAATAAAAATTCCAGATATATAAAATTCGAAATTTACAACAGCATCTTCTATACGTACGTGTATATGATGTCATAAATATAATAGGTAATGAGAATGCCAGTTAAGAGATTTTTAAGACATGTGAAATCAAGAGGGCGACACCATTTTGACGAAGTCATGAAAACAAAAAGAACGCCGACATCGCTAGCGTTAGGATTTGCACTAGGAACATTTTTAGCAGTGTTGCCGACACCAGGCTCTAGTATATTTCTTGGATTCCTTCTCATCCTTATATTTGAAAAAATTAGCAAAATATCTCTAATTGCAGCTATGGCTTTCTGGAATCCAATAACCCTTATTCCCGTCTACTATTTAAGCTATATAATAGGTAACAATCTAGTAGGAGAATTGCCAGATGTTGTCCTTAAAATTGTAATTCTTGATCAGATGTACCAGTTCACCAGACAATTTCTTGTTGGAAACACGATACTAGCAGTAATTTTCTCTGTTATTAGTTTTTTTATTGTGAAAGCCATAGCAAAAAGATATCAGCAATACTACTAAATAATAAGCACCCGTTATTTAACTCTCAACAGTGACAGGAAATATTTATTAATGATACATTTTGATTAGTTAGCATGGAGAGGGGCCAAAACGGATTCGTAATTCTAGACTTTGAAACCACAGGTCTTTCTAAGACAAAAGATGCAATTACAGAGGTTGCAGCCTTAAAGATTGAAGGAAGCTATGTAACAGACAAATTTGAAACATTTGTAAACCCTGGACGTGCTATACCAAGACATATAACCCGGCTAACAGGTATAAGTGATGACATGGTCAGAGATGCACCATCTCTTGAATCCGTTCTAACAGAACTCCACCAGTTTATTGGTGATTATACTATCATTGCACACAATGCTAATTTCGATTATGGGTTCCTAAGCCATAATGCCAGAGAAAAATTAGGTATTGAAATTCCAAATAGATGCCTGTGCACAAAGGAATTAGCGAAGAAAGTAGCACCAGATATTCCAAAAAGAAGCCTGAGTTATTTATGCAGTCATTTTGAGATTGAAAATGAAAATGCACACAGGGCAATGGCAGACGTAAAAGCCACACTTCAGCTTTTTAATATTTTCAGAGAAATAATGTACAAAGACCATGGAATATACAACACAGAAGAAATACTAGAATTTT
>CAZOXV010000121.1:0-4216 GCA_964583935.1 uncultured Methanosarcinales archaeon
CATAGAGCCTTTTGTTACTGATGGAGCTGGATATGTTGTTGAGAAGGGAGAGTCTGGGTTGTTCATGGTTGAGAAAAATGTTCCTACACGAAGTCCGTTCACGAAGAGTTTCTTGAAATCTGCGGAGCGGTTTAAGGGATTGCCTTTTGCAAGGCGGTATATAGATAGGGAGATTGGCGCTCCCAAGGTCAATTTTGCATTAAAAGAGCTTTCTAATCGTGGTGTTTTGCATAAGTTTCCTCCTTTACTTGATAAGGATGGTGGGAATGTTGCGCAGAGCGAGCATTCTGTTCTTGTTACTGAGAAGGGTTGTGAGATTCTTACTAAATAATTGTGGAATGGCATCAGGTCAAAATTCCATGTAATAATAGATACGATGCGTTATGAGGGGACGCTCCCTACGGGAACATAGCATCTTTTTTTGAACGATAATGAATTTTGAAGCCATTCAAGTTTGTAATCTTCGAAACCCTTAATAATAGTGTTCTATTTTTTTAGGCTATGATAACAGAAGGTAGTGTTAAGCTGGACATAGATGTTAAAGGAGTTGTTAACAAAAAGCTTCCTGTATTCTATAACCCTGTAATGAAACTTAATAGGGATACTTCTGTTGAGATTTTGAATAAGTATTTTGGTGTCCCACCGCGTGTTGCCTTGCCTCTCTCTGGTTCTGGTATTAGAGGGATGCGTTTTTTGAAGGAGTGTAAGGTCAAAGAAGTTCATTTTAATGATTATTCTGATGGGTTTGTTGATGCTATGGAAAAAAGGCTTGAGTTAAATTCAATTGATTCTTCTAATGTGTTTATATCTAACAAAGATGCTAATATTTTCTTATTAGGATCTAAGGGTTTTGATTATATTGATGTTGATCCGTTTGGAACACCGAACCCGTTTCTTGATGCTGCTGTCCAGCGTATTTCTCGTAATGGTATTCTTGCTGTCACTGCAACCGATACATCAGCTCTTGCTGGAACATATCCTTCTGTTTGCTTGAGGAATTATGATGCTGTTCCTTTAAGGAATTGGTTGAAGCATGTTGTGGGGATTCGTATTTTGATAAGAAAGATTCAGTTGATTGGAGCACAATATGAGAAAGCATTAACTCCTGTTCTATGTTACTCTAAGGACCATTATTATCGTGTTTTCTTAAAATGTGAGAAGTCTAAAGAAAAATCTACTGCTATCGTTAAATCTCATCTATACCTTGACTATGATGCTGATAGTCTTGAATATTCGTTTTCTAAGCATTCTGGTAAGAATTCTTTCGGGAAGATGTATTCTGGCGAGCTATGGGACAAGAAGTATAGCACAACTCTTGTTAAATTTCTTGATGATGAGATTAGGACAGAGGGGCACTATATAGATATACATGCTTTCTGCAAGAAGAAAGAGCTTGCTGTTCCTAACTATACTGTGCTTGAAGAGAGGCTAAAATCTTCAGGGTATAGTTTCTCAAGGTCGCATTTTTCTTTGCTGATGATAAGGACTACTGCGTCTTCTGTAGCGCTTGAGAAAATCATTCATGGGATTTAGAAAATCTTCCAATGAGTGTTTCAAAAGATTTATTAAGTACTTTGAAGTACTTTATTTTATGGCAGAACAGATTAAATTGACAGTTGATAAGAATCTCGCTGACGTTTTCAAAGATACTGCAAAAGAGTTAGGGTACTTGTCAACTCAAGAATTCATTGTTGAATCTGCAAGGAAGAGAGCAATTGCATTTCGTCTTTCTGGCATGAAGTCTTTAAAGGGTTCATTGAATAAGAAGAGATTAAGTGATTCTGAGGAGATGAAATTACTTTCCGAATTTTTTGATAGTGGTTCAGAGGTTTTCAGGAAGTTCAAGCAGAAGTATTCCGACAGGATAATCAGATAAATTTCGTGTCACCAGAATTTCTGCATTGGATCTTTTTGCAAGAAGAAGGTGTAGATAATCATTTCTGTTCTTCTGATTTCTGGCTATTAATCTTTCTTCTTTTGTTGACTCTATTAGAAATATTTTCGAGTCCAGCCATTCAAACATTTCTGTTATTATTTTTTCATCAGCATGTGCGTTTAGTTCTGTAAATAGTATGTCTGAAACAATGATTTCATATTCACATTCAACTGATTTTTTGAAAAGATTGAATGCGAATTCACCTAACGGTCTTAGCTTATCTGTTCTATTATACAGAAGTCCAGATAAACGTTTGTGTCTATATATACAACTATTGACATAGGTTGTATTATGTTTTATCTTTAATAAGTTGTTCTGATGTCTTTTTGAAAATCTTCCAATTTTCTTCAAGCAATTCATAAAAGATCTTTCCTTCATTTTGTATAAGAAAGTTTATAAATTATTTTAACTTATTCGGACTTAGGTGAAGTTATATGGTGCAAGCACTTGTTGAAATTGATGAAAATACAAATAGGGTTCTGAATATAGTTAAAGCAAAATTTGATTTGAAAGATAAAGGCGAGGCAATTAAATTTGTTGTCTCTGAATATATTGAATCTGAAGATGAGCCAGAGCTAAGGCCTGAATTTATAGAAAAAATTAGTGAAATAAAGAAACAGAAGAGTATCAAAGTTTCTGATTTTGCAAAACGCTATGGACTGTGATTTTTTATGTACTGTTTGGAGATTAAAGAAGAAGCTGATAAAATTTTTTCAAAACTGGCAAAGAAAAATCCCAAACTGTTGACTGTCCTTAACAATAAGATAAAGGAAATACTAAAAAACCCTTTTGGCTACAAACCTTTAAGAAAGCCGTTGACGGGTTTTAGACGGGTTCATATTGAGAAGCATTTTGTGCTTATTTTCCATGTGGATCATTCGCGTAAAGTTTGTTGAAATATTTTATTTTGATCATCATGATTATGTTTACAGATGGCGTCCTTAGTGTTTATTGAAAATCTTCCGATTTTCTTCAAGCAATTCATATAAATACAAATTACTTTTTTGTTTTCACATTGATTGTTAGTTGACATGACTTTATTCAAGCTCATGAATCACAAAAAATATGTGGCAGAAAAACTTAAGAACTATGATGAAGAACACATAGTTATTACGTATCATGCTGAGGAACAGGCTATATTTAGGGGTATTGATCTAAATGATGTTAAGGATAATCTTTTATATCCAAAGCGCCTTGTTTTTGCAGGTAAGCAAAAGTCAGAAAAATTGAATGAAGAAAAATTTAATTGTTATTTTGCTTATAGCAACACTCAATGTCAGAGATACATAATTGTTTTGAATGAGAACTGTGTTGTATGTACTGTTATAAAAATTAACCGCAGATGGCAAAGGATAGTTGAGAAGTATGCAAAAATTTAATTTTGATTATGATTCGGGGAATGATGACCTTTTTTTACATAGTCCAGGGTCTAAATCTAAAGGAAGTGTTGAGTTTGGGAATATCATTTTCGACTTTGATTCTCAAAAACGGCTTGTAGGAATACAATTAGTAAATGCGAGTAAAACTTTACAAGATATGGTCGATGAGAATTCTGTTGACAATATGAAAGACTTTCTCGAAAGCTTAAATGATTGTAGAGTCGATATTAAAGATAATTCTAATATGTTGATTGTTAGATTCTTGCTTGCAAGCAAGATTCATGAGCTGAAGCCTATTCTTTCTGTGCCTAAGATCGCTGAGGGTAGTGCTGCACTTGCATATACTTAGTTGTTCAGAAAATCTTCCGATTTTTGCTTTGTTTATAAATGAAATTTGCTCCTTTTGTTACCCTTTTAAAGCCTTTTGATTTGTTTTATAAATGAATCTTTCCCTGTCGCTTTTGTAACTGTGGCGTGATGACTGCCCTTTTTTTGAGGAATTCAGGGGTTATAGCCTTTGTAGTTAATGTTTGGGTCATTTTAGTGGGGGGGCATTGCGAAAGGTTTATAAAATAAATTAGTAAACATTAGGCTTAGAATGTAGTCAAATGACTTTCAAGTCGAACCATTGGCTATGTTTGATATTAATACAAGCCGAGTTAGAACACGGAGGTGTTTAAATGAACGTGAAAAAGGCTATAAAGCGAATTGCAGCGCTCGGAACAGGAGCCGCTCTTATGGGAGCAACAGTCCTGGGTGCTATGGCAGCAGACCTGAATGACTTTCCGTCACCATTTGTACAGGACGGACAGTTTAATGCGATGCTAGTTGTAGGTGAGTCTGCACAGACGCCCGATATAATCGGTGCAGTAGATATTGCAACAGTTCTACAGTATGAAAT
>CAZOXV010000122.1:0-4212 GCA_964583935.1 uncultured Methanosarcinales archaeon
CAGCTCCCAAAACTTCTTCAACATGTTTTTCAAGAATAACATCTTCGTCAGCACCAACAACAAACTCAGCAATTTCTTCACAAGCGCTCAAAACTTTCTTAGGGTTATTTTCAAAGCGACTAGCTATTCCTACAACAACTTCGTCAGAAATAAACTTACTATCACCAACCCTAGACCTCACCATCTCTACAACCTGGTCAGTAGTCATCTTAGGTATCTTGATTACACGACCTTCTATCCTTTGCTTTAGACTGTCTGAGAAACCAACTGAATTAAAATTAGTACCTGTAAAAACTACAGAATGTAAATAATTTTCATCGTAATAATGTTTTATACGTTCCATATTTCTAAAAGAAAGTTCGGAGACGTTATCGAGCAAAAGAATCATCTTCTTCGGCTTCTTTTTCATAATCATTCCTTTTATGAGTCCATTCCTTTGAACCAATAAATCTTCAACATTCAGCTTTTTCTCAAATTTTTCAGAATTGACATAGATCACACGACCTTTCCCTCTAAATTTCCTTATTATCGCTTTCAAAATAGAAGTTTTCCCAGAACCTTCCGGGCCTTCAACAAAAACCATTGAACCAGCATTAACACGATAAACTAGCTCATCAATGATGTCGTCTCGTGCAACCATATTCTTTACAAAATCAGAAGGATCAACACTAAAAGGATTTTCCTCGAAATCTAATTCTTCATACCACTCATCCATGAAATTCACCTACCACTCACACACATCAAATAAATAATGGAATCACTCAAAAGAGATAACCCAAACTTCTCCCTGTACAGTGAAAATCGATTCACTTGTAAGTTTAGATAACTTGCGTGGTTTAAAAACATTTATGTGTTGCAGAAATTACGTTAAAAAAGAAAAATAAAAGAGAAAAAGAATCAGCGGCCATTAGGAAAACAGATATTTTGGAAATCACAATAATTACAAAGTGGGCCAGGTTTCTTGGGATAATCAGAAATACTTTTTGTCTGTGTACTATAGTGCACATTTTCTATTTCGAACTTAGCATTCTTAACAAGATCTTCAGTGACAGGAACCATCCTCTCTCCGTGCTTTAGAAGAAAGAGTCCGACCTCATCAGGATATTCTCCTTTGTCCTCATGGTAGAGCAATGCATAAATACCCAATTGGAGCATGTACTCGTCAGAGAGCTTGTCTGCCTTTGAAGTTTTATAGTCGATAACACGAATTTTGTTGTCAAAATTTTCTATTGCATCGATAAATCCCATAACAGAATAATTTTCAGATGAGAGACGTTCTTCTCTGCTAATCGGTTTTAATTTATTGAAAGAAGAAACAAAATCACCGTCGTATATCGTGTTTAGTTTAACCAAAAAATGTGAAACCCAATTTATCATCATGTTCTTACTATCCTCATAGTAGAATCCTAGCTCAGTCTTTTCAAGACCCAAAGATTCAAGTTTATCTTTTGATGAAAGCCACTCTTTATCAAACAAAGAAAGTGAATTCATTAGTATCTGATAACCTGCAGACGGCAACGAGGTATCAAATTCCATATCATAGAACTTATCAAGTACAGAGTGAACTATTGTACCTCTCATAGTATATATATTCTGTTTTGTTGGTAATTTTTGTATGTAAACAAAATAATATTTTCGTGGACACTGCTTATAAGTGTTTATTGAACTCGGGCTCTGAACCCTAGAAGGCTTGATATCCATAAAAGGTGGTTACCCAACGAATTTATAACTCTTTTGTCGAAGAATGTCCAATGTCGTGTGAAGATATCAAAGCCAATCCTGAAAAATCATCTCATGTGAAGCTCAAGAACATCATTATCTTTAAGAACATGATTGAGCATTAATTTTTGACCGCCGAATTTCGCAGAAGGTCCCCAAACCCTGCAAAATTTAAACTTCTTTACAAAATCTTTATGCAATTTTGCGCAAATATCTCTAACTGTACCATTCTCAAATGCAATCAGTGGAACCTCCATATCGGGCTCTTTTCCTGGTTCTTTCAAATATATCCTTATAAGGTTTAGCTTATTGAAGATGAGATCTTTTAACTCATCTATATGGTCTTTCTTTTGAGCAGATAGACATAAATCAGGCTTGAATTTTTTTTGTAGTTCTCTTAGTCTCTCGGGCGATACAAGGTCAACTTTATTAATCACGAGAAGCGAAGGAAGATACTTCTTGTTACTTTCAATACAGTCAATAAATTGGTCTATATCTATGTCAGAGCGAATAACGACGTCAGCATTACTTATCCTGAATTCCCTTAATATCTCTTCGATTGTTTTTTTATCAATCTTAGTAAGTCTAACAGTAGAACCAACATCAATACCATCCTTAGCCTTTTTGACAATCTTTACATCTGGTTTTTCTTGGTTTATCCGTACGCCGGTTTCCCAAATTTCTTTTTTTATGGCATTAAGATGCTCGGGATGTAGTGCATCAATAACAATTAAGACAAGATCAGCATTCCTTATTGTTGCGAGAACTTCACGCCCCCTTCCTTTCCCAGAAGCAGCACCACTAACTATACCAGGAACATCAAGAACCTGTATTTTAGCATACTTATGTTCCAACAAACCAGGAATTACGGTTAGCGTTGTAAAGGCATAGTTTGCAACTTCAGATTCTGCATTGGTTAGGGCGTTTAGTAATGTGGATTTCCCTACTGAAGGGAAACCTAAAAGAATAACTGTGCCATCACCAGTTTTTCTAACTTGATATCCATCAGAAGAAGATTTCTTTGAGCCACGTGTGTATTCTTGCTCTTTAAGTTTAGCAAGCTGTGCCTTGTATACTCCTATAGCACGCTGTGTACGTTTATTATACTTTGTGTTTGATATACGTTCTTCTATCTCCTTTATTTTCGAATTATAATCCGGCATACAAAGAATAACTGGGCATTCATATATAAAACTTGAACATAAATTCCTAAGTTTTATAATTAAAAAAACAAATCTAGAGAAATATAGTGAAACACGACTATATTCTTTGGAAAATAGAAAACAAAGTCTATAATAGACTAGAAAGGCAAAAAAAATTCTTTAATCATAGGTTTCGAATAAAAAAGGATGTTGTGCTAGAAATTGAAAAAGAAGACATCTACAAAAAAACACCAGATGATATACAACTATTCAGAAAGGTAAATACGTACCTTGATCCAAAAATTGCATTAAAAAAAGATAAAATAACTTTCTTAAGAATAGTAAATTCTAATTCTAGCGATGAAGAAATCAAGCATAAATTCAACAAATATCTAAACGTTAAATACAACCATATAACCAACCCACTAAGCTACAAAGAAAACATGGATAAATTTGTACGTCAATCACGAATTGTATCCGATTTTTTAGAGGATATTATCAAGATAGGGCAGCTATCTCATATAGAGAAAGAAATATTAAAAGAAAACGAAGAATTGAGAAAGAATCAAAACATATTCCAACTTCTGAAATTATACAGGAACGCAACGAACAAGAGATTAAAATTTGAAATACTAAGAAGGCTGGGACTTATAGACTTAGTCTCTAGGGTAGAGAAAAACTATCCATTAGACTACACAAACTTTGTAACAAACGAAGTAAGCAAACTATTTTCTATAGGCCTATCACTAAAAAAGCTTCCTGAGAAGATATGCCACATATGGCTTAATGAGAATAACAAAGTAAGATATACATATTCAGAGGAAGAAGCAAAGAAAGAATACGAAAGGGCATGTGAATTCCGCAGAAAAAGAGGAATGGAGATATTCCCAATAAAAAGCTTAAATTACAATCCCAGAAGTACAGGTTTAGGAAAAGACATAGAGCTTTTTGAAATAAGAGACAAACTTAGAAAAGATGGGCAACCATACTACACTTCATTTCTTGAAAAGATGATTCGCAAGAATATTGAGTTCCCAAATCAAATACGTGACACCATAGGTGTTAGGATAGTGGTAAAAGAGGAGGAAAGAATTCCAGAATACATTTCTGAATTAGAGAAATTTCTGGGAGGTAGCTCATCCCGTAAAAAAGAAAAAAACACTCTACATAAATTCGGTCGTAAAAAACTTAGTCCATATTCATCCGAAGATTATTACGTCTGGAAAGCAATCTACGATATTGCTTTACCGCATTTCACCATTAAATATTTGAAAGAAGCAAGACGCGTCGCCAGAGATAAAAAAATGGTCGCACTACTCTCACGAATAACAGAACAGATGATGAAAACACC
>CAZOXV010000123.1:0-2707 GCA_964583935.1 uncultured Methanosarcinales archaeon
CCCTTGTGATGATCTATAACAGCTACGACATTGACGCTATTCGGTTCTATTTGAGTCTGGTTAGAACCTTCTCCAACATTGTTGGTATCTACAAGTATAGCATCGATACCACCATCAAATGGCTCCTTTGTGTAGTCAACAAGATTGGCATTGAGCAATGTTACCATTGACTTTGTTTGCGGATGTGAAACTTCTCCGGTGTAATAGATGTTACCAGCCTTGAAACCAAGGGTCTTTATAAGCTGGATAACGCCCATTGCTGATGATATAGCATCAGGATCAGGAAAGTTATGAATTATAACGTGAGTTTCCTTATCACCCGAAAGAACCTCTGAGAGGTTTATAAAACCATTTACTGACATAATTACCTCGTTAGCTCAGAATACCAAAATACAATTGTTATTCTAACTATAGTAACTAAAAGAAGAAAAGATTTGAATAAAATCTTAAATATTTTCATACGTGTGTTTCAATCATCTTTCTTATTTTAGCAACAAGTATCTTTTGTTCTTTGTTGAGAGGTCTTCCACTATCCTCTAATGAGTCCAATATGAACTTGGTTTTGGGGGCATACTTTCTTACAAATTTTGGACTTGCTGTTGGAAAGTCAGAAACATTATTCAATCTGTCAGAAAGCTTTATTGTCAATCCATCACTAGACATAACAGCCATCTTTTTTGCTATGTATTCTGACTTCTTTTCACCACTATCTATACTTGGTGGATTTGTAAGTTCATCAACAAGGCTGGCAATCTTACTTCCAAACAAATCCTTGATCTCACTAAGTGGTGTATCAGTATCTTCCACAACATCGTGAAGCCACGCAGCAGCAACCATTTCCGGAGTCCCGCCGTGTTCATTGACAATATCAGCAACACTTGCTGGATGGTTGATGTATGGCTCTCCACTGAACTTACGTGTAACACCTTTATGTTTCTCAGTGGCATATTCTTTTGCTTTTTCTATAAGGTCTTTTCCGTTTACAAAATCTCCAAAGCCCATTTTAATAATCTCCTGTTATATATTTCTTTCTCAATTTCGTCCATCAACTCGGGACTCGAAGTTGAGATACAATGATCTAAAAATTTATGATGCTTGTTATTTGTCAGATGAACTTCTTTGTATGTTGTCATTTTCTATCACCTCCGAAGAGTATTCCAACAACTTTATTTTACGTCTGTGCTTCTTCAAATAAGATTTTATTTTTTCAACTTCCTGATGTGGAAATGAACAAACACTACCACAAACATCGCAAAACGATTGAAGTATATTTGGAATAACCTCATTGTCAAATTTCAAAGATTCATATCTAAAAGTAGTCTCCACAATGTCTTTACATTCAGGACATATTGCTTTTGATTTTTCACCTTCAAAATATACTTTCATTTTATCATTTCCACCAATAAGGTTCTCCGTTTCTCCACTGAGCAATAGCTCTCTTCTCTCCCATATAGTAATCTCTGTAAGCCTTCACAGCATCTTCGTTCTTGTAGATGTTTGGCATAGCTTGAGCAAAAGGAGTGAGTCCAACATCTTTTATCTTTGGTAAAGGGAGAGACTTTACAACATCAAATGACTTGTGATTTTTAGAATGTCCAAAACGTCTTTGCCATTCTATGTTTAGCTCAAGAGTTAGTCTGCGAAGCCAAAGCCAATTGCTCAAACTCTCACGTGACCATTTTGAACAAGGGTGGTTTTGATGTGTGGCTTTGTAGCCAGCATCAACTCCACTCATTCTACAAGCAGTAGAAAGCATCTGAGCGCTCTCCAAAATCATTTTTACAACGTGACGGTCGTTATGGAACGAAGCACACAGCGCAACGTCATAGTCAAGCACAAAGATATTCATAAAGCCCTTTCTGTTGGAATGATATATAAAATATAACATATTCCATCCAGAAAGTCAATAGCTAAATAAGTATTTATCTTATACTTCTTTCTGTATCAAATCTTCGTCGAACTTATTGAAGAACTTTTTGAATGTACTTGGAACTTTGACGTTTTTGAACTTCGACCAACCAAAAGTCTCTATAACATCCTCTCTTTTGCTGGTAGCTAGGTAAGCCACAATCTCATCTTCACAAACAAAACTACTATAACCGTATCCATCATCAAGTCTATAAAGAGCACTATTATAAAGTTCATAATCAAGCTTGTTAATAAGCTTCCTCATTTCTTTTCTGTATGAATCGTATAGAAAGAAGTAGGCGTGAGAAAGTTCGTGCCTCAGTGGTTCGTATTCTCCTTTCACAATACCAATTAGGTAGAAAGGTTCTTCCGATGTAAGGTCACATTTTTCACGAACTAAATCAAAGAGTATTCTTTCCTTCATAGTCAAGTCGTATTGGAATACTTTGAAAAAGTTTCTCAATGAAGTTGAAGGAATATTAAATCCTCCCCAATCTGTAAAGTAGCTAAACTCCCCATTGAATTTAGCACAAGTATCCATGTACTCTTCTACTGAAAAATATTTTCCCTGAATGTTACGAAAAGGAGATTCATAAAACTCCTGAGGTCTCATAAACATTGAAGTCAAATAATACTGGCTGTCGGCTTCAACAAGAAAAACATTTTTTCTAATTTCTCTAATATTCCAATTCATCTGGAATTACTCCTTGCTGAGAACTTCCTTGACCTTGGAAGATGCCTTACCCATGTCAATGTTGACACCGTACTTGGCCTTGATTGCTCCCATTACCTTTCCCAT
>CAZOXV010000123.1:2807-4195 GCA_964583935.1 uncultured Methanosarcinales archaeon
AATCCCCACTGATTAGGTGCCCAAGTAACAGCAATCTTCTTTTTGTCCTTCATCAACTCTTCTTTGACTTCATCTGACTTATCGTTGATAACTATTGGACCTTTGCCACTTTTTACTTTAGCAATCTTCTGGCTAATTTTGTTTTTGATTTGTGTTTCTGATACACTAACTTTCCTGGGTTTAGCTTCTCTTGTCTTTACAGAAGCTCCACCAATATGTCTTTTCAGAACTGCGTGAACTGACTGGGGAGCTATTCCTAGCTCCCCAGCAATTCTCTTCTTGTCATCGGAGTTTAGTGAAATTTGACCAAGGTCATAAAGCTCACGAATAACATCAGCCGACTTACTATATTCCTTACCCTGGTAAACTATCACGACAAAATCTCCTTAGCTCTTTGTGTTTATATTGCTGCTCTTGAAAAGCAGACCACTGAGAATATTAATTCCAAGAGACTGCCAGAATGTAATCTTTGTCAAACCAAAGATAGATGGCATCAACCAGTTCCACAACCACAGTGTTGGGAACGCGAAAGCAGCAGCAACCAATACGATGAGAACCAAAGATACAACTCCAATACCCAAATAAGTAACAAACTTTTCCATTTCAGACCTCCTTAGTTTATTGAGTTTATTCTTTTAGAAATGTCAAGACATTCCAATTCGTTCAAACAAACAAAAGTACATCCTTGAATATTCATTCTCCAAGAAATGTGGTGATGAGCGAAAAACCAGTAAGATGGTCTCCTCTCTTGAAACATTACATCCATTGCCTGAGAAGTCCTTGTTGGAATTACTCTACTCGAATAAATGTAGTGTAAAACCAAAGTTGGACAGTCATGACTACATACTATATCAGGCTCCTCCTTTTCGTAAAGTTCCAATGCTCTATTTAGCTCTTCAAATGATAGTTGCTCGTCTTCCCACCAATCTCTTCCTGGGGTTCTACAAGCTTTGTCAATTGACCATGCTCCACTGATAAAAAACAGCTTTTCAAACATTCCATCAATGAAACTTCCCTCAAGAGTACCAAAGTCACCAGCATAGTTTGAACTTCTACGACAGTGAAAAGGATTATCGTGGTTTCCACGAATGAATAGGTGAGTACCATCAAATTCATCCATATCGACTCGCTTGGGACCATGAGGAAACCCAAGTCCAAAGTCACCTAACTGTAATGACTTTTTCGCACCATAGTTCCTGATAATTTGCTTATAATCTAAAAACAGTCCATGAATGTCACCTATCAGCAACATCTGTTTCCTCCAAGTCAAGGAAAGAATGATGAATAGGAAAAAGCATAACAGACTTAACATTCACACTTTTTGCGTGTTTTACAACATAAGTAAAAGGTTCTTTTCCTTTTATTTCACCATATTTCACAACTTTAGC
>CAZOXV010000124.1:0-4147 GCA_964583935.1 uncultured Methanosarcinales archaeon
TTAGAGACTTGTTATTCACAGTTTTTGAAAATCCATCTTTATCTTTCTTTTTGGTTGGAGCAAAAGTATTCAAACCAACTTTAGAGTTCAGACCATTTATGTAAGAATCCCTCACATAGTTGTAAACATCATTTCCATACTTCTCATAGAAGCTATTGTATATGTTGTAAAGGTCATTCTGAGTAATAAGCGAATCATTCTTTATCGAATTTCTAAGATGGCCAATCCACAATTCTCTAAGCTTCAGATTGTATGTACACATTATAGACATTCTTTCAGAAGCATCTTGAGAAATATCAAGAGATACAAAATTTATAGTTGGATTGAAATTCTGTAAATTTCCCCATCTATCTATTCTTCCACATATTTGTACATCCGACTCAGGTGAATGTATGGAAGTAGAAAGGTGAGCAAATGAAATATCCATTGCTGCTTGTACAACCATAGCTGAAGAAAGGTTTTCACCATCATTGATACCACTACCTTTCTTGCCGAATATATCCAATATTCTTTCTTGCTTGGCGCTCCTGTCTATATCATTGAATTTACTATGAAGAATATTATCGTATCCTTCGACATATTCAAACTGAGTATTCCTTACTGAGTTATGCTTTGTTAGCTTTCCTTTTTCACAATTACCCATTGTGTTTGAAAATCTTGCTTTGTATACTCCATCGTGTGCCGAAGGATAATGACTGTTTTTGCTTGGAAGAATTAGTGTTTTGTTATAGTCGTCCCACAATTCGTTTATATTCATTGGAGTAGCACTGAGAAGCATTGTTTTAGAATTTTCAGCAACCTGATGTCTTGCCTTCATAAATGTTATGAATGCCGCAAACAAAGGCTGATTCGATACTAACTCGTGGAACTCGTCAAAAATAACATCAGAACCAATGGTTGTAAAAAGTCTGTGTCCTGTCTTATTCTTTACCATTGGAGAAAGTAAGTTGTCAATGTTAGTCACAACTATATCCGAGTTGAACTCCTCGTCTTCATCTTCTCTAATGTTTATTCCATCAACTCTTCTACCAGTTAGATAAAGCTCAACACTACATTTTATATCAAGTAAATCCATTTCACTTTTTATGTTTCTGTAAACTGCTTCTGCTACTGAGTTTCTTGGACAAACCCAAATTATCTTTCTCTTCCTATCCAATGCCCAGTTTATTCCTATAAGTGTTTTACCAAAACCTGCTGGAGCCTTTATAATAGTAGTCTTGGAATTTTTAGAATCCTCAATACATTTTTGTTGTAAAGAGAATCTGGCTTTGTCGTAAGTATCAGGACATTTTATATTGCCTGATATACTACTTGATACCAATTCTTTTATTGCCAATTCATCTCTTTCGTTTGATGAAACATATCTGTCAGCAGAAATCAAGCAAGTTCTGAGTATCAACTGGACAGAATTGAAGTCATTGTTCATTGATATTATTCTATTACCTGTCTGTATCTTTCCGTAAAGACGCGGCACATTGATACTTTCTTCTGGTTCCCAATCTCTGGTTCCTGGTATGTTGACATTACCAACCACAATATCCCAAAACTCATTCATTATTCTTTCATCTGAATCGGAAATCAGCGAAAGAATATTGTCGTGAGTGTCGTAACAACTCCCGTCTGGAAGTTTTGGCTTTGGGTGATGCCAGTATATAGGATTCAGTATCTTACTTGACGATATCCTCTGAGCACAATAAGCCCAGGAAATCTCGTGATGGCCTGGAAAATTTACATCATAGTTAGATGAATCAATACCATTCATAGCATTGTTGAGAAATGACTGAAAGTAATTAGTACATTTTCCAATATCGTGAAGTAAACCAGAATAGTAAACACATTCAACCAAGTCATTCGGCAAACCTATATACTCGGCCATTTCCTTGGCTAAGTTTGCTACTCTGGTGCTATGCTCAATAAGAGTTTGACCATTTGATTTAGCAAGTAGATTTTCAATCATTGAATATCCTTTTCCCAAATTCGTACAACTTCAACTCATACCTTCTATGGATAAGCCTCAAAGCGAAATACTCCCTCAAGTTCCTTCTGACGACCTCAAGAAAATCTGTATCAATTGTTTTTGAATCATTGCTTCTTCCCTCAAGAAGTAATGGATGTTTTATATGAGTCACACAGAATACTAAGTCAGGAGATTTAGTTATAATCATATCCAAATCAGCCATTGTTTCCTTTGGGACTGAGTTTATATAGATATCCCAGGAACCAATCATTACGTCAAATTCTATTCCAAGGCTGTACGTATATATTCCCCGCTTGTCAATTCCTCTGTCAATTACCAAAACCATTTACTGAATAAGTCCTATTGTTGAGAATAGTATTGTAATATGAATCATTTGGTCAACAGCAAGACCATTGAAGAACTTTCTTTTGAATCCACCATCAGCACGGACAAAGATATAATAGAATTTGGAACTTACAAAGTCAACAATGAAGTGACAAAAAGTGTTTATAAGAAACCAAAAAGATGAATCCTCAAGACTCATAAAGACAGGAATCGTGATAAGGAAAACCACGGCTCCATAAATTACACTATGAATGATAAGAGCGCTAAGATGCTTTGACTTATTCTCTGCCATCTTTTGGCTTTGACAGAAGAAGTCCCCAACGAAGTGAGCATAGATAACAAGCAGCACTGCCCATATTTCCATGATGTAAACCTTTCATCAAATTTTGATTATGTCAAACGGCCTTCTTACATAAGATATTATTTGCTTTCCTCCTGAATTTCGTTTAGTTCCCTCTCTATCTTATCAATCTCGACTTCGATACGGCTCTTGTCAACAGTCAGCTTATCCAACTGAGCACGGAGATTGATAACTTTGTCTTCACTCGAAATCTGTTTACAATGTGGACAACGACGTTCTCTCTTGAAGTCAAAAGTATCCATTACTCGGGTTACGTGAATATCAGTATTCTTTCCACACAAGCTACAGTGGAACTCAGCAAAGACCTTATCACGAGGGTCTCTACGATTCTTGTCCAAACCAGAACCAAATAACCGTAAAAAATACATTTAGTCCTCCTTACTATAATCCCAGTTGTTATTGAAGACTCCAGTACCATTACACGCCTGGCACTTCCTGTACATTGAAAGCAATTCGTTTCCAGTACCTCCACAACGATCACAAAGATTTTCGCCTTTGTCAATGTTCTCGTTTCTCGTCATAGCATCACCCCTCATGTGAAGTGGGTATCTTTTTACGTCTTCCTTTTTGTCTGACATCATTCCTCCAAATATTCTCTGACAATGTACCAGGGATTAGACCTTTCAATTAATTTCTTTACCTTCACAATTCCAGCCCATATCAGGATGTAAACTGAACCAACAGCAAATGATATACCAAATCCTGTAAGCATTGACTTGACTACTATATCAATCATCTTCTTGTACTCCGATAAGTATAAGATTCTTCTCGTTCGGATCGACAACGACTTCGGTAATCACGTTGAAAGAATGTACAACAAGATAATCTCCGTAACCGGAATCATCTGCTTTTTTTAGCACTTCAATAAGTTCCTTGACATTCAAAGACTCATTCTTCATTTGACAATATCTCCCAAATTGTTTTCTTTCTTTGGCTTCTTTTTCTTAGAACCCTTCTTCTGTCCCTTGTCAGAACGCGTCTTCCTTTTTTCCTTCTTGGCTTTCTCTATCTCAGATGGAGTTCTCCTGCCACTTCTTCTGGCAAGCTCTCCAAGAACTCCACCTTTGTTTTTGAATTCCTCAAATGACTTTTGAAAGTTATCATCGAATAACTCACAAGAGACTTTGTTGGGAGACAGCTTCTGAACTATTGTTGGAATAAAAATAGAGCACTTGCCTTTATCGTTGTTGAGGCAAGTCTTTATTTTACATTTTATTTCCTTTCCCATTTATAGCAAGATTCCTTTTGTACTCGTTACGATGTTCAGGGCAATACTTTGGATAGACAAACAGGTGAGGGAATACCCTTATCTTATACTTGTTATCACAACATTCAAGGTCGCATTCCCTTATAATGTCATGTGGCTCTGTGAATCCGTGATTGAAAACAAGATTGGTATTGTTAGACTTCTCGGCTTCTTTCTTTGCGGCGACTTTCTTTGAGTCGATTTGCTTGCGGTACTTTCTTTTTCTATGTTCATCACA
>CAZOXV010000125.1:0-4092 GCA_964583935.1 uncultured Methanosarcinales archaeon
CATTGCTGGAGGAGAATCACCATCAACACTTCCAAAATTACCCTGTCCATCGACAAGAGGATAGCGCATTGAGAAATCTTGAGCCATCCTAACAAGCGAATCATAAACAGCACTATCTCCATGGGGATGATATTTTCCTAACACGTCACCAACGATACGAGCGCTCTTCTTGGAAGGTTTATTATAATGAAAACCAGAATTATGCATAGAATACAATATTCTTCTGTGAACGGGCTTGAGACCATCTCTTATGTCTGGAAGAGCACGTGAAACAATAACAGACATAGCATAATCGAGAAAAGCATCCTTCATCTCAGACTCTATCTCTTGAGTAATTATTCGTGAAGTATAAACCTCTTTTACACCCTGAGAATCGTCAGAAGAAGAGCTATTTTCCTCTACTTTTTTGTCTTCATCAACCATTAAGTATCAACCCATAAAATCAACATAGTAATAAATATTTGTTCGAAAATTATAATTGCAAGAAGATGCAATTTTTCTCGACGACAAAATGTAATCAAATATACCCTTAAGAAGGGCAAAAGTATTTATTAATCTTTTGGTTTCTAAAGAAGAATTAGAGTAAATTACGCAATCCTTTTTATGATTGCTGGACGAACCTTAAAATTACGACCGCAAAACACACATCTTTTTGACTTAGAGAGTAAATTTGAACGCTTTCTTGGTGTATTTAGATTCTCTTTATATTTCATATCTTTACCACACGAAGGGCATCTAACAATGAATAGATCGTTAGAAAGTACACGATTATTTTCCATTAGCATACTTTGAAAAAAGCGCATATAGTATAAAAAATGTACATAACGATGTCCTGTGTACAGTGAGAATTAGTTATCTTTGTCCTTAGAATCAGAAGTCATAGCTTCTTCCATCGCTTCTTCAACGCTTTCTTTAGCTTCTTCTTCATCATCTAAATTTTCAATGACTTCATCAATCTCTTTCTCTTCCCCAAAATCATCATCATCTTCAACTGAGGTCTGAGCAGAATTAGTTTCGTCTCTGTCCTTATGCCCTTTACCATCTTCAACAATATCGACGACCTCGAGCCCTTCTTGTGCAACATCAGTTATTGAGTCAACAACTTCTAGACTACCTAAGTGGGGCTTTTCAGCATCGATTGCCTTGACAATAGAATTTTTATCTGACTCTTCTTGATTTGATTCCTCATCTTCAAAATCTCTTTTAATTTCGGGCTCTGAAGTTTCATGCTTCTTCTGTTCTCCTTCCAATTCTTTTTCGACACCACTAACATCACTAAACATTTTTCTTATATCTCCGTGCATAACATCAAAGTACTCAAAGAACTTCTCTGCGAGACTTATAGAAAAAGATCTTCCCTGCTTTTTACGCCTAATAAAACCAAGTTTTTCCAATTGATCTATATGCTCATAAGCTTTATTTGTTCTAACTTTAACAACATTTGACTGAAGCACAGGAGATTTCCAGGCAATAACAGCAAGCGTTTCCAATACAGACTTTGGAAGCTCAGTCTCAGCAACAATTTTTCTTACAAGAGGAAGATATTCTTCACGCACAGTAAGCTTCCATAAATTATCCTGCTCCACAATCATCAAAGGGCTTTTTCTCTGCTCATATGACTCCTTCAATTTTCTGAGTGAGTTAAGGACTTTCTTCTTACTCTTCTCCTCCAAAATATCGCTAAGGAAATCGACACCAAGGGGTTTTCCGGAGGCAAAAAGAAGCGCTTCTACTCTCTCAATAAGTTTATCATCCATAGGAGAGCAATGATAAAATGTATTTATATATTTATCCCTAGAAAAATGCTTTTTAGAAAGAAAAAATCAGAATGTTTAATTTTTCAATGAAAAAGAATCATTTTCCTTGACTATTAGATTTGCTTCCACAAGCGAGTTCATTATTTTTTCGAGATCTTCAACTGGTATCCCAAGTGCTGGAGAAATTTTGTCCACTGTTGTTTTCCCAGAACCTATAGCAAGTTTGATAGCGTTCTTTAGTAAATTCTCAGTGTTTCTACTTATCTTCTTATTTTCCTCAGAAACTGTCTTAACAGACATATCAAACTGATGCAAACGCGATTGCAAATCATTAAGAAAACTAGTGAAATCAACTGACCGATATTTAATCTGTTCAGGCTCAATAATCTCTATAGATGAAGGCAAATAATCAAAACAGAACCATACTAAACTTGCAGAATCTTTAACAAGAAACTCAGTTTCAACAAAAGAGCTGAACATTTCACCTTCCACAGCTGTTGGCTCTGCGAAATCCTCAGAGATAACTTCGACAGTCTCTGCCTTCTTTATCTGTTCCATATAATCATGTAAAGTTTTATCCACGTGTTCCTTTGGTTTGCCCACCATCTCAAAGATTGCGGTACAACGTAGATAACCATCATACAACTTCTCGCTTATCTCTTG
This sequence comes from uncultured Methanosarcinales archaeon, assembly GCA_964583935.1. Classification (GTDB taxonomy): domain Archaea; phylum Nanobdellota; class Nanobdellia; order Woesearchaeales; family CAZJJJ01; genus CAZJJJ01. Next base: position 2,421 of record CAZOXV010000125.1, read on the forward strand.
CTTATCCATATATTGCAGAATTTTGTGCACTTTATAAATCTAACGCCAAGAGAAGCAAACTAGCTAAAAAGCTCTAACTGAAGAGACGTTTTAAGAGGAAAAATGAAAGAGAAAGTGAAGAAAAAGCCATGAAGAAAGGAAGGTAAGTTATAGGGCGATAGGAACGCCCTAAATATATCTGCCAGGGCAGAGAATTGTCAGGCAAAATGACATCAGAAGAAAAACTTGATGTAATCGAGCCATTAAAAAAGCCATCAAAAGGAGGAGGATCTTCTGTATAACCCAACAATTCATCTGATGAATCTGCCACAGTCATATTCTCAGAATTATTTCCATCAGCAATTATCGGGTTCTCACATTCAAGATGTATTTCTTTCTTTGATGTGATACCAAACGCTCTTGCAACTACATAACCAGTCATATTTCCATGGCAATTTTCATAGATTGGAATCCTTTGAGTCATGGTCGCTTCTGAACCACCAAAGACGAAAAAATCCACATCGTCACTCAACTTATCTTCATCGTCATCAACAACATACAAGACCACATTATCCTTTGTTCCTGTATTACTAAATGAGAATTTCACATCTACAGGCTCACCATATTTCAAAGTTCTCTCTCCGTATATATGATTAATTTCTATATGCGAAATAGATGAATCTTCGTCCTCAACTTCATGTTTGTCATCATCTATAAAGAGAACATCTTTGCTCGCTGAAAAGCTATTATTACATCCATAGACCTTTAGCTCGGAAACAATCCTATATAACGAGAAAGGATAATCAGGATTGGGTGTAAACTGCTTAGGATTTGTATTTTTTGTCGAGAATGGTAAACGAACTGTATCTCCAAAATAATCTTCAATCCAATACTCTATTGTATAATTTTCGGGCTCTATTGGCAACACATCATACGAGAAAAAGATTTTCTCTTTTGTCCAATCATCTGATATAATTTCTAAATTAAAGTCACAATCTTCGTAGGATAAAGTATTCTTTTGCTTTTCTTTGAAGTTTTCTAAAGATGAGCAGAACTCGGAAGCGTTGAAAGACAATGATAACAAATCGGCATCATGATTATATTCATTAACAAACCCATCATAGACAAAACCACTGCCAGCAAAGGAATCAAAAGAAAAGATGACAAGTGAAAAAACAGCGATAAGAACCATCAGATACAAGAAAGAGATATCTCTCCCACCTTTTGAATTATCATTTTTTAATTTCATGATAACCAAATTGTTAAGATTTTAAATATGAATTTTGGATTGAGATTTGAAAAAAAAACAAGAAAACAAGAAAATAACTGTAACAATCAGAAATAATTCACAATACGTAACCAATAATGAAAAATATACATGTAAATAGAAGAGAAAAATAATTTTTTAGCATGAAAAATAAACAGTTACTATTCATAAATAGTTGGAAAGTTTTAATAAGAAAAGTAATAGAATTAATGAGTAATAACTGTTTGGGGATGAATTTATGGGTTTTTTGAACTTGCTTTCTAGCAAGAAAAAGGATAGTTCTGTACCTCCTCCAGCTCCAGGTCCTGGAAAAGAGGGTGCACCACAACCGCAAGGTTCGGATAGCGAGAGCGGGAACACTCCAGATGGAATGCAAATCCTAATTCTAATATCCCACCACCGCCGCCTGCTCAAGGTGCACATGGA
>CAZOXV010000126.1:0-4082 GCA_964583935.1 uncultured Methanosarcinales archaeon
CACGGACGTATATGAACGGGCTTTCAAGCTTCTCTGCTAACAGAGCGCCTGGTGCTATTCCTGCAGTTGATGTGCCTGCTATGACATCATATTCTAGATTCTGTGATTCTATGATATCTTTAAGTCCGTTTACAATAAGTTTCCTATATTCAGGGAAGAACAAGAACATTCGGTTATCGTTGTATATCGGCATTGAATAGCCTGATGCCCATTCAAAAGGTTTTTCTGGGCTTAACTTTACTGCTTTTATGTCAAGCGCTTTTTCAGCGATTAATCTACTATAGTCATTCATATCATTCACTTAGACCACCTTTGTTATTGCCAATTCTTAGAATGAGATGCGTATAAAGAAAGACTAGAAGAATCCTTTTTAATGGTTGCACAACACTCATTAAAAATAGAAAGTAGAAGATGGTCATATTTATATTTTTCTATGTTTGTCGTCGAGAAAAAGAAAGGGTTCCCCTATGTCAATCTTTTTTGAACTCTTACTATATTTTATTTTATACGCCTTTATAAAAAACTTTCCACTTCAATCTAAGTATGTATAAATAGTTAATAATGGTACAGCGAAAAGTTAAATTCACTCCGTTGAGATGCTTTTTCATCGAGAACGTTGCATGAGTCACGTCCTCTTTTGAGCTTATTTCAAGGCGTTGCCATTTTTTAAAAAACCAATTAGCTGAGCAAGGCTTCTGCTTCAAAAGATTAATAAACAACTTTGCCATAAAACCTTTAATGGCAAAAAAAGTAAGAAAGATTAACCATGAATCTAAAGTTGAAAATGAACAGCTTGCTGCAGTACTATGTTATTTTTTGATAGGAATTATTTGGTTTTTTGCAGACAAGAAAATGAATAAGAGTAAGCTTGTCAAATTCCATAGCAAACAAGTCATAAACCTTTGGCTTATTAACATATTAGTGAACGCCATAGGATATTCCTCTTTGCGATATTATGGTCTTGGTCTTTTTGTCTCGTTGATAAGCCTTGGTCTGCTTATACTTTGGGTTATAGGGCTGATTAATGCTGCAAACATGGAAGAAAAAGAGTTGCCTATTGTTGGCAGTCTCGCAGAGAAATATTTGAAATTTTAGTTTTTCATATGTTTGCTGCTTTTTCTTTTAGAGTTTTGTATATGTTACCGAATGCATTCGCTCTCGAAGGTGTCAGACTTGCTTTTACGTCTGTGTTCTCAATAAACTCTTCTATGAGTTCTTCGGTTTTTGCCACGTCTTCTTTTTTCAACCCTGATATTGCTTTGATTAATATTGCCAGATATCCTTTCACAATCATTGCATCTGCAGAACCTTCGAATTTAATTCTATCATTGTCTTTTTTTGCAGAAATATAAACATTAGAAGTACATCCTTTTACGAAATTCTCTTCAGTTTTTTCTTCTTCTGGAAGTGTTTCGAGCTCATTCCCAAAATCAATCAGCATCTTATACATTTCATTTCTGTCTACGTCTTTTGCAAAATTGAGCTCTTCTGCGGTCTGTTCAAGAAATTTCTTTGCATCTTCCAGTGATTCCATGATAATAAGAAAGATTCTCGCATTAAAAAGTTTTAGTATATTTAGTTTCAACTAGTTTATTACGTCAATAGCGCAGCGAAAAACTAAATTCACTCCGTTGAAATGCTTTTTCATCGAGAACGCTGCATGAATCGCGTCCTCTCCTGAACTTATTTCAAGGCGGCGCTATTATCGCTCTTTGTAATGTGTGATTTTATTTCTTGGAATACTTACCTATTGCCATCTGGCCTTTAAGTTTTCTATCAGAAATCTCTTCAGTTTCATCTCCCATTTGCTCTTTTAGGCTTTGTGCAATCTTGCTACCCACAATCTGGCTTAATGTTGTCAAGGATGCTTTCTTAACATCACCTATATCTTTTATTCCATTATCAAACAGTTTTCTCGCACGAACCCTTCCTACATTTCTGAATTTCAATAGAGGCAGAAGCTCCTCTTTGACACCATACTTAATCCTTATAATTAGTTTGTTTAGTGTTCTTTGTATCTCTCTAAGTCCCATAATCTTACAAAATTCAACGGATGCATACAAGAGCCATTCAGCACTATCAAGCTTGTATCTTGTCTCGCCAGGACGTACACCATATTTCTCAAGCAGGACTTCTTCATCAGTTTCTTCCATCCAATCCCTAAAAAATAAAGTTGTGTTAACAGAATCATAGAATTCCTGGAAGCCTTCATCGTACATACTGGGCTCTTGTTCAAAAAGCTTATCTTCATACATCATGAGAAAATCAGATACATATTCCTCTGTTTTTTTCCGCATCCTCACAAGAGGCCTCATCTCTATGGTGTGAGATATCATATGTATGTAAGATTCGAGAGGCACTTCTCCCATCTCAGAAGAATCTCTTAAGCAGGTTATTAGATGATTTGCAGTGTATGGGTCGAGATAGAGTTCTGCAACTCGTTTACCAAGAGGTGTTGCTCTTATCTTGTTCTCTTTTTTTCTGTCTTCTTTGTTAAAAGCTTCATTCTCTTTCTTGAAAGCTTCATCTTCTATGTTATCTGCAGAAACAAATGGGTCTTCTTCTTTTTCTTCCTTTTCTACTTTGCCAACAGAAATTTCTTCCCTTCTTTTTGTGAATATGAATCCGTAGCCCTCAAGCAAATCAATCATCTTCAAAATTATACTAGAAAGTTTGTTCATGTCTTTGTACTGTTTTGCCCAAAAAGTTCTACTAAAGAATTCTATTACAGATTTTTCCGTATTAACAAAACCTGAGGCAATCAATGAAAGAATGTATGTTCTCAATACTGGCTCTACGGCCAATTTTGAATATATGCTCTCTGGTTTCCCATCAATGTAAGTCTCTTTTATGTCTTCTACATCATCAATAGATTTGGCTATCGTTATTGCCTCACTATAATCGTCTTTTCCTGGCCTCCCTGCTCTCCCTGCCATTTGATGATATTCAAGAACAGGTATAGGTGTCATTCCCCAAACACCGCCATGGCGCTTTAGATCTCTAATTATAGCTCTGAAAGCTGGTAGATCAAGACCTGCAGCAAGCGTAGGAGTGCAAGCTATAATTCTTATATCTCCATCACGGAAACCCTTCTCAATCATTTCTTTCTGTTTTTGGTGGAGGCCTGCATGATGGAAAGCGATTCCTTTCCTAAGACATTTTCCTAACCTAAGACATTGTTTTGTGGGACTGCCAAGAACATTTTCTGCCCTTTCAGCAAACTCTTCCATTTCAGGAACTCCTTGCAATTTTCCAGCGATATCCTCTGCAACTTTTTCAGCCGATCTTTTCGTGTTTACGAATACAAGGGCTTGTTTTCTCTTGTCTATTGTGTCTAGAGCTAGATTAATTGTCGGTTCACTATTTCTATTCACTAACTCTACTTCTCTCATTATAACTTGCAAACCTGCAAGCGCTTATATTTATTTTGGTGTTTTTTGGGCCTGTCTTGTGGATTATTCTCTTGTTTTTATTGTATTATTTGCTTTTTTGTCTCTTTCTGCTCGGCGGTAGTACTGTCAAGTGGTTAAAGACCAAAACTTTTAAATATTGAATAGAACTTCGCAGGCATGGGTGTGGTAGTTTCAGCAAGATAGTGGAGCTATAGCTTTGTTAGAATTATAGCTTTGTTAGAATTTCATACCCCGAAGGTGATATTTTCATGGTTTTCGGATATAAGAATAATTCAAGCGCTTCAAAAGGTCGAAAAACTGCCCAACAGAAGCGAAAGGAAAAAAGACGTCAGCGATTGGGAATTGCTGGTTTAGTCTTTGCTGGTGTTCTTGCAGGATATGGTATAGAGAGAGGAGTTAATTATGTTTCTTCAAACTGGAGTGACTGGTTTTGTGGTGGTCGAACAGAGGTTGCTCAGAATGAATCTGAACCGGATCAAGCGTCACCTGTAATACCCGACAATAATGACGATGATGACAATCTCTACGACGGGTCTTCAGAGGAGCCTGTTGTTGACGAAGAACCAAGACAACAGTTAGAAACCCTCGATGATCTTCTTGGAAGATATACAACCGGTGAAGGAAACATTAATGCTAATCTTCTTGCATACGATAATGGAAATAAATTTT
>CAZOXV010000127.1:0-4064 GCA_964583935.1 uncultured Methanosarcinales archaeon
GGCAAGATTAGTAGTATTTAAATTTTAGGTAAAAAACGTCAGAAATTAAAGGGGAATAATAGAGTAAAAAGAATCAAATAGTAATTAACGATCTATATTTGCGAAAATATCGCAACTTAATGTTTTTGTGAAAGCCTCACCATGTCTTCTAGGATAATATGTTATCTCAACAGAAACCTTTCTTTTTTTACCAGGAGAAAGAGAATTTGATGCGAATTCACACTCTGTGAGTTTTAGATTCATGACTTTATTCTCCTGCCAAAGGGTATTGCTACAATTGATGTAATCGTCTCTTCCACCTTCTGTGGTATATGAAGTTTCTGCATCACCACCAAGACAGAAACGTGTACCATCATCAACATAAGCTCTGCACCCAGTAACTACAATAGGTTCATTAAGCATGTTATCTAATCTCAAAAGAACATAGCCATTATCGCTAGCTTCATCACTCATCTTAGTTATGTCAGAATTAAGAACGTACGCGTTACAATCTACCTGGCCACCATCAAACCTACAGTAACTTGGAAGCCATGAAAGAAAATCAAGAACACCAAATGTATAAAGCGCAACAACCACAAGAACGCATACAAGAAATGCCCATCCATAAGTCATGAGAAACTCCATGGCCGACTGAGACTTCTTGTTCATCCTCATATGTTTTTTTAGTCTATGGGATATTTAAATCTTTTGAGAAAAATTAAGCAACAAGAAAAAAGAAAACAAGAAAAAGGTTAAAAACAAAGAAGGAATACCACGAAGAATGTTCTATAACAACATTGACCCTGTTTTTTTTAGCATAGGCCCCTTTGACGTAAGATATTACGGTTTGGTTTACGGAATTGGCTTTCTTTGTTCTTATCTTGCACTTCGTTATTTCATATCAAAAGATGAAGATACACCACTTGAAAAAAAAGATGCAGATGATATAATCCTCTACATACTCTTGGGTTCAATAGTTGGCGCTAGAATATTTTACTCTTTTGTATATAACATAGAGGGCATCATGAGAAATCCTTTTGACATATTCATAATGTGGAGAGGAGGTATGTCATTTCATGGTGGACTACTAGGAGGATTCCTAGCCGTTGTATTATATGTATTTCGATATAATAAGAAAGTCAAAAAAGAAAAAGATAGAATTTCTGTATATCACATTACAGATCTAGTTAGCTTTTCTCTTGCATTCAGCATTATGCTTGGAAGACTTGGAAATTTCGCCAACAATGAGCTTTACGGTAGAATAACAAACGTTCCATGGGCTGTCAAGTTCAAGACAGCTGAAGGATTTCGACATCCGAGTCAAATATACGAAGCAATATACAGTGCAACCATTGGTTTTGTGCTTCTATGGCTAAATCAGAAAAAGATGCCAAGAGGATTTCTGACGTGGACTTTTTTTGTGTTATATGGAACTTTCAGGTTTATCACTGAATTCTTCAGACAGCCAGACCCACAAATGGGTGCTTCCGGTTTTTATTTTGGCTGGATAACAATGGGCCAAATTTTGGGCGTACTGATGATAGTTGCCGGTGGGTATATGTTATACAGAATATACACTAAAGAAAGCAAAAAATACGAATAAAAAGAGAATAATAGACAGAGCTAAGTCAACTTTGTGGCGTTGGCGACATCAGTCATCAACATAAGCATTTGTTTTGACAAATGTTATTGACGATGACATACCGGGGGATGCCCCATTCGGGGTGGCATGTAGCCATAAAACACATTTAAGTTGACTTAGCATGACAGTAAACTTTATATATAGACCAAAATCTCTTAGACTGTATTGGTGAATAATTATGACTATTAAACAGCAATCTATAGGAAGCCTGAAAAAAGGAAGTTACATAGTAATTGATGATGTCGCTTGCAAAGTTACCGACATGTCTGTTTCAAGACCAGGAAAACACGGCCACGCAAAAGTAAATCTTATGGCAGTAGGCCTGCTTGATGGTAAGAAAAGAAACCTTGTAGCACCAGGCCACGATTCGGTTGATGTTCCTCTTATAGATAAAAAAAATGCGCAAGTACTCTCTATGTCAGGTGATAAGGCAAATGTTATGGATATGGAAACATACGAAACATTTGATATGGACATACCTGAAGAATTGAAAGATGAAATTGTTGAAGGGTGCACAGTATTATACTGGCAAATCTTGGACGATAAAGTTATGAAACAAGTAAGCAACAAATAATACTAAAATAAAATAATGTGATAATCATGGGAAAATTTGAAGAAGCAGACGAGCGACTTTTCAAGAATATTTATGTTGACAAAGTCACGAAGAAGAAGATAAGAGCTCCTCCACTTAAAGTTCTTGCTGGCAAAATAAAAGGCAGAGGAAAACAAGGCACTAGGAAACTCAGGCCTAAGAGGAAGAAGTAAATCCTCAATTATAAAGAGATATATCTTTATCTTATTTCTACATTAGATTATTAAAGCACATGAGTATTTTCTATTAGATGCAAAAAGAGACAAAAGCCACATTTGACCATGTTGACGAAAGGAGAATAAGATTTCTCAACAGTATCGAATACAAAAAAGATATTGTCGTTTACTGGATGCAAAGAGAACAAAGAGTTAGTGATAATTGGGCTCTTCTTTACGCCAAAGAAATCGCAGATGCTAAATCCGTGCCACTGGTTGTTGTTTTTTCTCTTGTACCAGAATTTCTAGATGCAACTTTAAGACAGTACGATTTTATGATAAAAGGATTAGTCGAAGTAGAAAAAAATCTAGCTAAGCTCAATATCCCTTTTATCTTGCTAGAAGGCAATCCAGGGGATACAATAACAAATTTCGTACAAAAAAACGATGTTGGATTTCTAGTTGGTGACTTCAATCCATTACGAATCAAAGAGCAATGGAATTCAGATATATTGAATGGTATAGATGTTCCTTTTCAGGAGGTTGATTCGCACAACATAGTACCATGCTGGGTTACATCGGACAAGCAAGAATTTGCTGCAAGAACAATCAGGCCTAAAATAAATTCAAGACTTGATGAGTTTCTTATAGAATTTCCTCAAATTTCTAAACAAGATAAAACAATAATAGAAAAAGGTTACAAAGAAGTTGATTGGGAATCTCTTTTGAAAAAAATAAATATTAACAACTCAGTTAAACCGGTTGAGTGGATTAGACCTGGTGAAAGTGAAGCTAAAAAAGTATTGAACCAATTTATAACTAATAAATTAAAGACATATGAGCATAACCACAGCAATCCTGCATATGAAAATGAATCAAATCTTTCCCCATATTTACATTTTGGCCAGATAAGTTCACAGAGGATAGCAATAGAGATAAAGAAATCAGATTCTGGTCTAATTAACAAAGATGCGTTCCTTGAACAGATAATTATCAGAAAAGAGCTAACAGATAATTTTTGTTTCTACAACAAGAATTATGATTCATCTAAGGGCTTTCCGGATTGGGTAAAGCAGAACTATAAAAATCATAATTTAGATGAGCGCGATTATATATATTCATTAGAAGAGTTTGAAGAAGCAAAAACACATGATAGATATTGGAATTCTGCTCAGCTTGAAATGATTAGAAAAGGTAAAATGCACAACTATATGAGAATGTACTGGGCAAAAAAAATTCTTGAATGGACTAAAACTCCAGAAGATGCACTAAAAATAGCTATATACCTCAATGATAAATACGAACTGGACGGTAGAGATCCAAACGGTTATGTTGGTGTGATGTGGAGCATTGGTGGAGTTCACGATAGACCATGGTTTGAAAGAGACATATATGGTAAAGTAAGGTATATGGCAAGTGCAGGGCTAGAGAGAAAGTTTGATATGAATAAATATATTAATTATGTAAACAACTTGCCTGAATAAGCAAAAAACAGATTCTATTTTTCCTTGCTCCTATTTCTTTATGTTCTTTTCCAACAGCTTTCTGAAGAAACCCATTAAAGCGAATCCCTCTCTGCGTGTAAGCATTGATTTTCCTATTATCTTTCTCCACAAAATTGTCTGTGTTCTTCGTTTACTCTCTGTTTCAAAAGCAACTTCATCAAGTTTCTGTTTTATCAAGGATTTCAGTATTT
>CAZOXV010000128.1:0-4050 GCA_964583935.1 uncultured Methanosarcinales archaeon
AACTACCGCTTGAATATGCTATGGAGCTGAATAAGCTTATTGAATTAGAGATGGAGGGTTCTCTTGGCTGATTGGTGTTTCTACTATGACAATCGATTTAACTCAGTATGCGGATTTTGTTGATGAACTTAGGAAGATTGGTTCTTCAGATGACAGTTCTACTTCTGATTATGATAGATATCGTAATGCTTCGCTTGAAGCTCTGGGAAATGAAGTAAAGTTTCCTGCTTATCGTTATACTTCATTTGTTAACCTTAATCTTCCCGATTTCTCGCTAGGTTCAATTAAAATAGATCCTGAAGTTAGACTTGATGTCTCATCTCCAGATGGTATTACCATATCACGGGATTTTTCAGATATACCTAGTGATGTTTTAGTAAAGTATAGTGAAAGTCCTAGCAGAGATACAACGGACATTTTGCATGATGCTTTTTGTAATTCGGTTGTTGTTGTAAAGATACCTGACGACTGGAGTGGTGATACAATCAAGATAGATATAAGTTCCAAAGAAACTGTTTTCAGTTCAATTTTTGTAGTGGCGGGGAAAAATTCATCCTCTAAGGTTACACTGAAAGTAAAGCCTAATTCTGATTTTATGAGCTGCCGTATTTTTTCTATAGCAAAAGAAGACTCAAAAGTGGACATAAACACTGTTTTAAGTCCTTCTGAAGAAACTATTTTGCTTTCAAAGTCTTACGCCTACACTCTTAATAATTCATCAGTAAAACTTTCCGGCTTATGTATTGATGGTAAATATATGAAGTCTGATTATTTTTCTTTGTTGAACGGTGATTCTTCTTCGTCTGATATAATGTTGCTTTCTCTTAGTTCGAAAAAAAATATGCATAATTTTCATACAGAGTCTAGGCATATGGCGAATGGTACTTCATCTCAAATATTTTCTAATACTGTTGTTTCTGGAAGAGCGAAATCGTTGTGCACAGGAAATGTCTACATTGATGAAAATGCATTTTCCTCTAATGGTTATGAGACACAAAAGACTTTACTCTTATCCTCTACCGCCGAAGGAGATGCCATACCTAATCTAGAGATCCATAATCACGATGTAAAATGTAGTCATGGCTCGACCATTGGTCGAATAGATGAAGAAAAGTTATTCTACCTGATGAGCCGAGGGTTACCACGACGTGAAGCTGAACGTGTTATTGTCTTGGGCTTCTTCATGCCATTACTTGAGGTAATTGGAGATAATGAATTAATTTCTATTGTGGAAGGGTATGTTGAGAAATCAATTTTTGATGAGACTTATTCTGGAGCTAAAGGTGTGTGATATGAAGCTGGATGATAATGCTGTTTTTAAGCTGAAAGAGGATTTTCCACTTCTCCAGAAACGAGTGAATGGAAATCAGATTATATATCTGGATAACGCTGCAACGTCTCAAAAACCAAACAAGGTTATAGATTCTGTTTCGGAGTATTATAAGAATAATAACGCAAACATTCATAGAGGGATATATACCCTTAGTGAGGATTCTACAAAGGATTATGAGGATTCGAAGATAGTTGTTGCGAAATTTATCAATGCTCAGCCTGAAGAGATAATTTATACACGGAACACTACCGAGTCGATAAATCTTGTCGCATATTCTCTGGGCTTCTCAGAAAAACTCAATAAAATGGTTCTTGATGGTAAAAATGAGATTGTTTTATCCGAGTTGGAGCACCATTCAAATATGGTTCCTTGGCAGCAGCTTGCACAGCGTCTTGGGATGAAAGTGAGATACTTACCGCTTAATTCTGAATTCCTTATTGATTTAGATGATGCTAAAGATGTTATAACAGAAAAGACTGCGATTCTTGCTATTACACATATCTCTAATGCATTGGGTACAATTGTTCCTGTGAACGAGCTTGTAAAGCTTGCATCTTCAAAAGGTGCCTTCACAATAGTTGATGCAGCGCAGAGCGCACCTCATAAAAAGATAGACGTTAAAGATATAGATTGCGATTTTCTTGCTTTTTCATCACACAAGATGGTTGGACCAATGGGTATTGGTGTCTTGTTTGGAAAGAAAGAGCTGCTTGACCTAATCCCGCCTTTTATCTTTGGTGGTGATATGATTAGTAACGTTACCTATAATGATGCAAAATGGAATTCTCTCCCCACCAAATTTGAGGGCGGCACACCCAATGTTGCTGATGCAGTTGGACTTGTCTTTGCAATAGAATATCTTCAAGAGATTGGACTTGAAAACATATCTAACTGGGAAATGAAACTTGCTGAATACGCTGTAGAGCAGCTTAGCAAGATAAAGGGAGTGAAAATATTCAGGGCCAAAAATAACTTTGAATCAGATGAGATTAATGCAGGTGGTATAGTCTCTTTTGCAATAGAAGGTGTACATCATCATGATATTGCATCTTACCTTAATGATTTTGGGATTTGTATACGCGTCGGTCATCATTGTGCTATGCCACTCATGGGTAAACTTGGAGTCTCAGGGACGTCAAGAATTAGTTTTTACTTGTATAATACACATGCCGATGTTGATGCATTCATAGAGCATCTTAAGGGCGCAATAGAAATGTTTTCGGTGAAAAGATAAGTTTAATTATATTTGAGTTTCCACATATGGTTTTCATATAGAAGGTGATTTTATGGTTTTAGAAATAAAAGATTTACATGTTGATGTTGAAGGAAAAGAAATCTTGAAAGGTTTAAATCTTAAGCTTGAAAAGGGAAAAGTGCATGCTCTTATGGGGCCTAATGGTTCTGGCAAGAGTACGCTAGCAAACACATTAATGGGTCATCCAAAATACAAGATAACTTCGGGCAACATAATTCTAGATGGTGAGGATATTACAGAACTGGGTCCTGATGAGAGGGCTAAGAAAGGACTTTTTCTTTCATTCCAATATCCATTTGAGGTGTCTGGCGTGACTGTAACAAATTTCCTTGTTTCTGCGCTTGAAAGTGTTAAAGGGAGTAAACCCTCTATGCTAGAGTTCAAGAAGCTTGTTGATGAGAAGATGGATCTTCTCAAGATAGATAGAAAATTTTTATCTCGATATCTGAATGAGGGTTTTTCTGGTGGAGAGAAAAAGAGATCTGAGATTTTACAGTTGGCTGTTCTTGATCCTAAAGTTGCGATACTTGATGAGACTGATTCAGGTCTTGATATTGATGCACTTAGGATTGTGTCTGATGGAGTCAATAAGTTTATGAACCCGGGGAAGACAGTTCTTATAATAACACATTACAAGAGAATACTTGAGTACATAACACCGGATGAAGTTTCTATACTTATCGATGGGAAGATTTCAAGACGTGGCGATAGTTCTCTTGTTGATAATCTCGAAGAGAAAGGTTATGGATGGATTACTGAAGATGGAGACTGAGATAATCAAGATTAATCCCAAGAATCCTGAACTTGAGAAAATAGAAAAGGCTTCTTTGCTTCTTAAAAAAGGAGACCTAGTTGCGTTTCCCACTGAAACTGTCTATGGCTTGGGCGCTAATGCATTGAATAAAGATGCTGTAGAGAAGATATTTTCTGCAAAAGGGAGACCATCTGATAATCCCCTTATAGTTCATATTTCTGATATTTCAATGCTGGATAATATTGTGGTCTCAATACCGGAAAAGGCGAAGATTCTGATGGATTCTTTTTGGCCAGGACCTTTGACTGTTGTACTTGGAAAAACAAAATCTGTTCCAGATGTTGTTTCTGCTGGTCTTGACACTGTTGGTATAAGAATGCCTTCTAACAAAGTTTTTCTCGCATTATCAAAGGCATGTAATCTTCCTATCGCTGCACCATCTGCAAACTCTTTTAGTAAGCCAAGTCCCACATCAGCAGAGGATGTACTTGAAGACATGAATGGAAAAATACCATTGATTATTTCTGCAGGAACTTGTGATGTTGGTATTGAATCGAGTATTGTGAGTTTTACTGGTAAGAAACCTTTGTTATTGAGGCCTGGTGGCACATCTTTAGAGGATATAGAATCTAAGATTGGAAAGATTGGTGTTCATAGAACCATTAAGAACCCTAGAATAAAAGTGGACATTGCAGCTTCTCCAGGTAT
>CAZOXV010000129.1:0-4049 GCA_964583935.1 uncultured Methanosarcinales archaeon
ATCATATTATATTTTCTAATAAGACTGCTTTTGGGAATAAAGTTTTAAGATATAGAACTCTTGATGGTAATGAAGAATATTATTATAACTTAGGAAAATCATCTGATTTTTCAGAATATGCTGTTGTTGGTGTAGATATAAAAGATGATTCCCGAAGACGAGAAACTTTTTCTCTTGATGATATTTTAGCTAATAAATCTCTAGTTGTTGAAACATTAAAATATGTTAGTAAGCCTATCGAGATTGATGGTATGAAGTATTTTCCATTTGAAATGTGTCGTGAGGAAAATCTTAATAAAACATATTTTGATATGTTTTCTAATTTTGTTGAAAAGTCTTCAGCTGTTGAAATAATAACTGGTACTATGAATGATGTTATATATGATTTGAAACATTTTTGGTGAGAATATGACAAATAATTTGAATATACAAACAACGATGGATGATATTTCTCATTATTGTCTAAAAACTGATTTAAATCTCGTTGTTGTTGGTTCAGTAGCATACAAGAGAGGATTACAAAATCCTGATTATGATGATTTAGATTGTGTTATCGTATGTGATGACATTGACAAAATCATAAAGTTAAGATATCTCTCTGATGAATTTAGGACTGCTGCATTTAAAGCGTTATCTCAAGGCGAAGTTGATTTAATTGCTACAAAATTTAATCATGGTCAAGTTCCTGTATCTCTTGATATTCTAACTAAAAGCTATTTTGAAAGAATATGTTCTGAAAATTATCAGGAAGGATCTGTCTTTGTTAAGAAGATGACAGATGCGGAAGAAACTTCCACAAATGATTATTATAATTGGCTTGGTGGTCAGTTTATTTATGAAAAACCTAAGTACTCTAACCGAGGTTATAATGTTTATATTTTACCAACATTTATGCATCACGAGCATATGTTTTATTCTGGAGTTATGCAAAATAAGTATGTGCATAACCCTTGGTTTGTCCAAACTTTTAATGAAGACATACCTCATTTAGCGTTGAATCTTGTTGAAAATTATGCTTTACATTATAAAACCGAAAAAAAGAAAAACACAGAATTTAGCATAGAAAAATCTATTAGACGATGGGAATCTTTCTCGGATGAAAGCAAAGATTTTATAAGAAGGAATTTTGGTTAGAAATATTTTTTTTATATTCAGCAATTATTTTTTCCATGTACTCTTTTATTGGTTTTATTTCATTTACTTCATCATTTAAGCATATCTTCTTGAAATTATTTTTCACTTTTTTTTCAAACCAATTGACATAAGAATCCCATTCTCCTGAAAATGCTGCTTTTGCGAAAAAATGAACACTTAAGAATTGAGACATTGCATCAGAAGACCTTACTATTTTTTCATTAATTGTATTTGCTTCAACCGATGGTTCTGTTGCCTTTATGCAGGAAAGAATCTCTTCTTTTCTATCAATATCATACTTATTGAGTATTAGTGATGAATACTCGATACTTCTTTCCTCATGTCCTTCGGAGGATGCTTTATCTCGTTTGTAAGCTAATCCTGTGTCATGCAATACAATTGCGATAGAACATACAAAATAATCTCCATTATATTTCTCACACATCTTTTTTGCAAGTTCTAACATTATATTTATGTGATTTGGGAAAATCCAGTTTCTTCTGACATAAGATAATTTTTTCTCTCCATTATCTTCGGGAAAAAGATTATAGACTTCGCGATATATTTCTTTGAAAACTTTGTTCATGCACAGAACGAGTTTTATTTTGTTTAAAAATTTTCCTCTAATTGTGAAATTAAATACTTTATTGTTGATATGATTTATGGTTAATTTTTCCTATCACTTTCTTCAACAGATATTTATATGACATTAATCTGGTTCTTTACCATGGCACGAACAACTCAACTTGAATGTATTGTATTCCGAAGAAAGAACAATGAAATAGAGTACCTTGTGATGAAACGAATTCCTAAAAAAGGCGGATTCTGGCAACCTGTTTGTGGTGGTATGGAAGAATCTGATTCAACTCTGATTGAGGCTGCATACAGAGAACTAAAGGAAGAGGCTAACATCAATAAAGAGGATATTATCAAGGTCTATGAGAATGTACATCATTTTGAGATAACCAAACACTATCTTACTGGCGAGCCTATACCAACAATAAAAGAATACGTATTTGGATTTGAAGTTAATGAGGGCTTTAATGTTTCAATAGATAAGAATATCTATGTGGAACATGAAGAAATAAAATGGGTTCCTTTCGAAGAAGCGATAAAACTTTTGAAGTGGGAGAATAATAAAGATGGTTTCAAGAAGTTGAATGAAATTTTATTATTCTAAAAATTCTTCTTTTAGAAGAGAGTATGTATACGCATCATACCATTCTCCAAACCGTATCATGGCTCTTCTTTGTTTTCCTTCATATTGAAATCCCAATTTCTCTAGTAGTTTAGAAGATGCTATGTTTGGTATAAGAACTCTGGCATAAACCCTTTCAAGACCAACTTCTTTGAACGCAAACTCAAGTATTATCTTACCAGCTTCTTTCATGAATTTTCTTCCCCAGAATGGTTTACCTAGCCAGTAACCTATTTCTGCATTTTTGTTTGTATGATCAATGTTTGTTATACTCATCATCCCTATAATTTTTCCTTTGTGTTCTATTCCTAACTCGTATCCATTTTTTTTTCTAATATCTTTCTGTGTTTTCTTGATGAAATCTTCTGCACCTTTGTATGGGTGGGGAAGTGTTGTGTATCTTGCTATGTCCATGTCGTCAGCGTACTTTGCAATTGATTCTGCATCAGACTTTTTGAGTTTTCTCAGATTTATGTTGGTCCCTTTTAGTTTCATTCTGACTACCTTTCATCTTAGAATGATTATTTATTTAAAAATGTTTTTTTGGGATGGATGATTTAGAAGGTATTATTTTTGATTAGAATTTTTTTATATCCATTTTTCTCTAAATACCACTTCTCAGAGACTAAGTAAGAAAACTTTAAATATTCGCGTGCAACACGTGTCTATATGTCACTAATTGGAATGGGCAACGCTTACAACAGTGCTGCAGCACGTGAACGTAGATCTATTGAGCGTCGAGAGCGTCTTATGGGTAAGATTGATGATGCAGAGAAATCTCGGAAGGAGAGATATGAGCTACGAGGCAGGCATATCCCCAAGCTTTCAGAGAAGATGGATGAGCTTTATGAGGCTTCTCTTGATAATGATTCTGACAGATTTGCGCTTCTTGGTATAACTTCTAAATTACAAGAAAGCATACGTAATGAGAGATTTCCTCTTTCGAAGAATGATGTTTTGGAAGGGAGATTGAAGACTTTGGATAGAATGGTCTCTAATGTTCATAAAAATCTTTCACATTATCATAGCACGCCTGTTGTGGATCAAAAGATTAGAGATAACATTGGTGAGCTTTACAGAACATATCTTAATAAGGTTGAAGGAAAGTTTGGTCAAGAGATATATGATAGGCTTCAGTAAGCGCATATAATATAGAAATTACGAGTTCAAGTTTTATTTTCACTGATTAGGTAAAGTACTCAATGTGGATATAAGTTGCAAATTATCTTTTCTCAGATTTATGTTAATTTAATCTTGATTCACTTTTGTAAGCGTTGTCCCAGTGTGTAACATCCATGAAAATAATATGTTTGTTTTCTTTGTCTACTATGAATAAGAGTATAAATTCGCTTGTGAGATGAATCCTTTTGTATTCGTTCAAAGGAGATTTTAAGTTTTTGTACCTGTCTATTGAAATCAAATTGTCTGAGATAACTTCTTTTACTTTTTTTTTAAGATTCAATGCTAAGACTTTATCTTTTTTAGCAATTTTTGAGAATTTATGCTTCAGCCTGTCGCTAAAATTATATGTAAACATTTTTACTCATCAAGTCCTAGAAGTTCATCAAGCTCTTTTTCTGACATTGATTTTTGTCCGTGTTTTTGTTTATTCTCGGCATATTCTGCGTCTAACTCTTTAAGGTATTTTGTGTTTGGTTCGGGCTCAACATAATTGTGTCCAACCTCTTTAGCTATTTTCTTTAATGCGTCACTTCTA
>CAZOXV010000130.1:0-4037 GCA_964583935.1 uncultured Methanosarcinales archaeon
CGATGTATGATGAAGGCGACTATGTTTGGTCTTCATCACGCTCACGCGTGGTGAAGATTTTTTTTCTTTTTTAATCCTATAAAGAAATTCTGAAATAATTTATAAAAACAAAAATAATGCTAATATTTCCTTCTAAACCAAGCAGATATTTTCTTAAAAATTTTTGACCAGCGTTTATCGATTTCAGTCGAGAATTCCTTAAATTCAGACTTAAGAACTTTCTTTAGATCATCCGAGACATCCTTTGCGTGTTCTTCAGCAATAGAACTCCAATCATACATGAATGGCGCAAAACTCTTTATTCCGCCACCATAAGATTCAAGAAACATTATGTTTTTGAGTGGACGAAATGTCTTTTTATGGACTTCTTTAGTTGGATATCCTAGGGTAAGTATTGCCTGGACCCTTGCACCCGAACTTAATCCTATGTCGTTTGCTAACTCAACCTCGTCAAATTCTGAGACCCAGCAACTGCCAAGACCCAAAGAATGCGCCGCCAAAAGCATATTCTGCATAGCTGCTGCACAATTCTGAATTGAATATACAGTCTTACCTCTATTTCCATAAAATCTAACTATAGTATCATCATCAGAACATACCACTATGAATACAGGAGCAGAAGCCATCCAATATTGCTCATTACAATGTTTTGCAATCTGATCCTGTGTCGTAGGATTCTTTACAACGACAAACTTCCAATTTTGTTTATTTCCCGATGAGGGGGCCATGGAACCAGACTCAACAACTGCCCCAATCAAATCATTAGGAACAGGTTTATCCAGGTATTTTTTGACTGACTTTCTTGTCCTTATTCCCTCAATTAGTTCCATTGCATAGAAAAAAGTGATTTTTGTATTTAAATGTTCTCAATGAAGAATAAATTTATGGATACCAATAAGCTTTTTATATTATGTTGAATAAGTCTTGGTATGGAATACAGCAAGCTTGTGGAGTGTTATGAGAAAATAGACTCAACAACAAAACGTCTTGAAAAAACAGAAATTCTTGCAAACCTAATAGCTGAGTGCAATAAGGATGAAATTGATGAAATCATACTGCTACTTCAAGGAAAAATATTCCCCGAATGGGATGAGAGGAAGATCGGTGTTGCCGCAAGAACCATTATTAAAGCAATGAGCTTGTCTTGGGGCATAAGCATAGACAAAATAGAAAAAGAGTGGAAAAAAACAGGAGACCTAGGAATTTCTGCTGAAAACTTGGCAAAAGAAAAAAAACAATCAACCTTATTTTCTTCAAAACTTGACGTTAAAAAAGTATTTCATAATCTCTCAAGATTAGCTGAACATGAAGGACAAGGGACGAATAATCAAAAAGTACAGACCATATCAGAGCTTCTTACATCTGCATCACCTAATGAATCAAGATACATAGTGAGAACAATACTGGGAGAATTAAGAGTCGGTGCCTCACAGGGGACAATACGAGATTCAATAATTAGTGCGTATTTTAGTGAAATTTACAATAAACGCGACAATGAGATGAAAGAAGAATATAGACGGATATCTGAAAAGGTTCAAAACGCATATAATCTTACAAATGATTTCTCAGAGATAATAAAAAAAATAGATGCTAAGGGAGAAGAGGGATTTGATGAGATAGACATGACCATGTTTAAGCCGGTAAACCCCATGCTTTTCCCAAAAGCAAAGAATATTGAGGATGGTTTCAAAGTTGTAGGCAAGCCTGCAATTATAGAATACAAATATGATGGATTTAGAGTACAGATACATAAAGAAAAAGATAAAGTACAACTATTCACAAGAAGACTTGAGAATGTTACCAAGCAGTTCCCTGATGTTGTCTCTGTTGTGCAAGAAAGAGTTGATGCTGAAAGGTGCATACTAGATTCTGAAATATTAGGCATTGATTCAAAGACAAAGAGAATGCTTCCCTTCCAGAACATCTCTCAAAGAATAAGAAGAAAGCACGAGATTGAAAGTGCCATTAAAGATATTCCAGTAGTTGTAGTAGTGTTTGATATACTCAAGAATGAAGATAACAACATGCTTGAGAAAGAGTTTGAGTCACGAAGAAAAACCATAGAAAGAGTTGTGAAAGAAAAAAAAGGCGTTATAGAACTCTCGAAATCAATAAATAGTGAAGATATTGAAGAGAGTAATGAATTTTATCAGGAATCACTCCTTCTAGGGCATGAAGGGATAATGATGAAATCCTTATCAAGAGAATACAGACCTGGTGCAAGGATTGGATATGCTGTAAAAGTAAAACCAGTACTTGAGCCTTTAGATCTTGCAATAATAGGAGCAGAATGGGGGAAAGGAAAGAGGGTTGGATGGCTAACAAGCTATACCCTTGCATGCACAGATGATAACAATAACTTCCTTGAGATGGGTAAGGTTGGTACAGGGGTGAAAGAATTAGAAACCGATGGTGATGCTGTGACCTTCGGGAAACTAACAGAGATGTTAAAACCCTTAATTGTTGACGAATCAAACAGTAGTGTCAGTGTAAAACCTGAAGTAATAGTAGAAGTAGATTATGAAGAAATCCAAAAATCAGAGAACTACAGAGCAGGTTTTGCTCTTAGGTTTCCAAGGATAAAGAGGATTAGAACCGATCTTAAAGAAGCCAGCAATCTAGAAGATGTTAAAAAAATATATAATGAACAAAGAGGAAGAGGAGAATGACACTCTATTTTATAGGATTGGGATTGAATGATGAGAGAGATATAACAATTAAAGGATTAGAAGCAATAAAGAAATGCAAAAAAATATACCTAGAGTCATATACCTCGAAATTAGATTTAGATAAAGAAAAACTAGAGAAATTCTATGATAAAGAGATAATATATGCTGATAGAAACCTCGTTGAAAATCTTGCCGAAAAAACAATAATCAAAGATGCAAAAAAATCAGATACTGCGTTTCTTGTCGTTGGTGACGTGTTTGGAGCAACAACACATACAGATATATTTCTTAGAGCAAGAAAGGAAGGGATTACTTGTAGAGTAATACACAACACTTCAATAATAAATGCGGTTTCTGATACAGGACTTGAGCTCTATAAATTTGGAAAGACAACATCCATACCATTCCCAGAAGAGAGTTTCATGCCAACAACAGCATATGACGTGATTTATTCAAATCTAAGAAGTGATTTACACACATTAGTACTGCTAGATATAAAAGAAGACAAAAAGAAATACATGAGTGTAGATGAAGGATTGAAGATACTCTTAGAAATTGAGAAAATTAAGAAGAAAAAGATAATCTCCAAAAAGACAAAATGCATTGGCTGTGCAAGACTGGGATCGGAAAAGCAAAAGATAATATATGGTGAACTGGGAAGCCTGATTAAACAGGAATTTGGAAAACCCTTACACTGCATTATTATACCTGGCAAGCTTCATTTCATTGAAGAAGAGTTTTTAGAACTATTTATGGTGTGATTTACTAATTTTTGATTTTTTTATAGTCTTTTTTCTGTGTTGCCTTTTCTTGGAACGTTCCAAGTATTTTTTCGACTGATCAGAGAGTACTATTAAATTGCTCTTCGCAGTTTTAAATCCAACAAGAAGCATTCGCGAACCTTCGCGAGGTAGTGCCCCAAAAAGTTGTACAACAACCTGTGTGTGTGAGATAGGATCGACTTTCTTGATTTCTTTAATCTCTTTCTTGAAATAAATAACAGAAGCCACTCTGACAATGCCGGAGACAAAAAATACCATGAAAAATTCATTGACATATGGTGCAAACTCGTGCATAAGGAATGAACCCACCATACCCCCAATAAAGATAGCAATCCCCTTGTAGAATGTGAGATAGCTAACACTCCTAGATCTTTGTGATGGCTGCAAAGAATCATAAATAAGATTGACATTCAAAATGTCGAAACCAGCCCATGCCATTCCTGCAAGAAAGTTCAAAATATAAACGTGCCATGCGGAATAAGCAAAAAACCAACCAAATGGTATTAAAGAAACCAAGAGCACGGAGACAATAAGTATGTTGATGTTTCCATGGCGCTCTGTCAAATTTGCCCAAGCCCTAAAGAAA
>CAZOXV010000131.1:0-4032 GCA_964583935.1 uncultured Methanosarcinales archaeon
AAGTTGCCTTAACATTATCGGGGTCGACATCTTTGTTCAAAGGTATTCTTCTGTAGAATCCTGCATAGCTTCTCATGTAACTATATTCTTCTTTGCTCTCCTTCTTGTCTTCGTCTTTCTTCTCAACTTTTATTTCGAGAGCATCTTCATCAACATTAATGTCGATATCCTCTTTGTTAACTCCTGGAAGCTCTACAGTTGCAACAACTTCTTTGTCGGTCTCCCAAAAATCTGCTAATGCTCTCCTCATTCTGGCTTCTGCAGGATATCCATTCGAGACATCTCCTCTTCCCGGACTTGCTGATTCAAGATACTTTGTCCCTGGCTCAAAACCCTCATCTAAACCAAAGAGAGAACTTTCAACCAAATCTTCCATTTCTCTTCTCATTGCGTCAAAAATATCTCCAAATCTTCTTTGTCTCATGCTATCACCTCCTGAAAAGCATAATTGCAACGTCGACTTAAAGTCAACAAAAAATAGAATGTATGAATTTATATTTAAAATTTTCGTTTAATTTGTTCTTATCAAACAGATTCCTCATATCAACAAATTATATAAATGCAGGATTACTATGCAATTATCATGGTTTCAAGTCAGTTGATAGAGTTTATGAGGACTAATTTTGGTAACCAATGTTTGAGTATCTTAAATCAGACCCATCGAAAACTGGGTGTTAGCGATATTGAAGAAGCTGATGTCGAGGACAAAAAAAATTTTATACTGGAGCTTCAACCTCTTTTACGTGATACGGATTTGGCTCATTCCGAGATCGTTATAAGTGAATTAATGAGTATTCTTAATGTTAATCTATCGGACAATATCCATCATCATATTGGATTGAGCAAGGAGAACAAGCAAATTATTCATTCATATATTATGAAGCTTGGTGAAAAGAAGAAAAATGCTGCTTATCAAGAGATTGATTCTTTGATCCATCTGTATTTGAAAAACACGAAAGCTGCCGTTAAAAGAAAGGTTCCTGCAAAAGAGATACACCGTATGACTGATAGGGTTTTGAGTGGTCTTAGAGCGAAACTTTCTTCTATAACCTATGATGTTGAGAGTGAGTTCAACATTAGAACGAATATTGATTTTATCGAAATGCGTGTCAAAGATTTAGAAGAACGTGGCGAATATTTTGACATTGACAAGATAAGTAATCAGACATCGCTTGCAAAAGCTTTGAAAGAGTATAATGATAAGATGGATTCAAGTTTCAAAAAATTCAGAAAAGGTTTTTTGGATAGTTTGAATAAAAAAATATATCTTGAGAAGGCCAATATACCCTCTGATCATATACTCAAACGGACGGCACGACTTTCCGAGGAGTTTAGAAAAGAAGTTGAAGAAATATATGATTCACTACGGGACACTGTTTTATAAGTTATTTGTGATTGCTTTTTCAATTACCTGGTTGATTGTAGTGTCAAAATCTTTTTCAATTTAGCTTTCATGTGATTAAGAATGTCTGAAAAGAATACGAAGAGCAAGTTTGAAGGTTTTATCGTTTTTCCTACTTATAAGGTCATAAATGATAAGGCATACGTTTTCCTATACGGACGGTTGAAGTCAGGAGATTCTTTTGTTTCTATTAATGAGTTTAAGCCCTATTTTTTCATAGAGACTGCTAAAGTTGATGAAGCTCAGAAAATTGTTGATGCCTCCGTAGCCGAAAATGCTATCACCGGAGATTATTCTATCGAACAAACTGATTCTAATAATTTCTCAGGAGAAAAGATGTCAAAGATTATTCTCTCTATACCAAGAGATGTGTCTGCTTTAAGAAGAAAATTGGAGGAAGCTTCTGTGAAATGCTATGAGGCTGATGTACGGTTTGAATATAGGTTCATGATTGATATGGGCATACAAGGTGTTGCTTCTATTATTGGAGAGGCTCATTCTCCCGACGAAATTCATGATATGGCTTCTAAGACAGATGAATCAGACGGAGATACTGATACCTTTTCAGCGATAAAAAATGATGTATTTACTGTTGACAAGGTTTTTCTAAACCCTTCTTTTGAGAGTGCAGATTTTGAGCCTGATATCTCTGTTTTGTCTTTTGATATTGAAACTGATATGACTTCACAAAAGATATTCTCTATAGCATTGTATTTTTCGGGGAAAAATTTAAGGAAGATTTCATCAAGTACATTCGTTGAGAATCTAATCCTTAACAAGAAGAAGGTTGAAGGAGCGAAGAATTTTGAGACTGAGAAAGCACTTCTTTTACATTTTGCTGATATAGTGAAGAAACTTGACCCAGATTTGATAACAGGATGGAATGTCGTTGATTTTGATTTCAGGGTTCTCAAAGATAAGTTCAAGGAACATCGTATTGATTTTGATATTGGGAGAGTTTCATGGAAAAATGAACTTAGAATTTCTCATGATTTTATGAGAGAATCAAAAGCTGAAATTCCAGGGCGAATGGTTGTTGATGGAATTTCTATACTAAAAAATAATTTTATCCGTCTTACAGATTATAAGCTTGATACTGCTGCTTCAGAAGTCATTGATGATAGAAAACTCATTACAGAATCAGAAGACAAAGGTGAAGAGATAGAACGGCTTTTTCGTGAAAATCCAGAAAAACTTGTCAAGTATAATGCAAAAGACGCAAAACTTGTCATAGATATACTCAACAGGAAAAAACTTATTGAGCTCATAGTGAAAAGGAGTATCCTCACAGGTATGCCTCTTGATAGAGTTCAGGCTAGTGTTGCAACACTAGATTCTTTGTATTTGAGGAAGGCAAAAGAGAGAAATCTTGTGTGCAGTTCTGTAATGGATAACGATAAGGGTGCTCCTGGGAAAGGCGGGTATGTTATGGAACCCAAGGCGGGGATATACGAGAACGTCCTTGTTTTTGATTTTAAGTCGCTGTATCCGAGTATTATGATTACTTTCAACATAGATCCTATTTCTCTTCTGTCTGAAGAGGATGCTAAGAAATTACCTAAAAATAGTGTAGTTGAAGCGCCTAACGGTGCTTACTTTAGTCACAAGGAAGGTATACTGCCTGGCATGATACGGGAAAAGATGGAACATCGTGAGGAGATGAAAAAGAAGAAAGATGATGTCGCAAGTTACGCTATTAAGATTATTATGAATTCTTTCTATGGCGCTCTTGGAAACCCGGGGTGCAGGTTTTTCAGTATGACAATGACTAATGCTATAACTTCTTTTGGCCAGTATATTATTCAAAACACGGCGAAAGAGATGGAAAAAAAAGGCTTTGACGTTCTTTATTCGGATACTGATTCTGTATTCATAAACTCTAAGATGAAAGATTCTGAGAAAGCAGAAAAGAAAGGCAGAGAGCTTGAGAAAGATCTAAATAATTATTATGATAAGTGGATTAAAGAAAACTATCATCGAGATTCTGAGTTATATCTTGAGTTTGAGAAGAATTATCTCAAGATTATATTTCCAAGACAAAGGGGTATGGATAAAGGAGCAAAGAAAAGGTATGCAGGAATTTTGGTAAAAGATGGTGAAGAAAAGATGGACTTTACCGGTCTTGAGTTTGTAAGGCGTGATTGGACCGAGCTTTCTAAGAAATTTCAGTTGGGTCTATTGGATAGAGTTTTCCATGAGAAACCAGTAATAGATTTCGTGAAAAACTTTCTTGAAGATATAAAGAAAGGTGAATATGATGATCTTATGGTCTACGTTAAAGGTCTGCGAAAAGATGTTGCGTCATATACAAAAACAACACCGCCACATGTGAAAGCTGCGAAGAAGCTTGACAAGATAGACTCTAATATCATAAAATATGTCATAACAACTGAAGGTCCTGAACCAATACAGAAAGTTAAGCATCCGTTGGATTATGAACATTATATTGACAAACAGATACGCCCTATTGCAGATTCGATACTTGGTTTCTATGATACTTCACTAGAAGAGTTGTCTAATAATTCTAAACAAAAGGATCTCTTTGATTATTGAAGATAAATAGATTGTTTCTCATAGTCTTACTTCTTGGTCGCTTTGCGTGATGTAGTCTATGCATTTACTTACATAGT
>CAZOXV010000132.1:0-4010 GCA_964583935.1 uncultured Methanosarcinales archaeon
AAAGAAGAGGTGTAGTGATTTGGAAGGCTAAAAGATTAATTAAAAAAATAACTATGAGCCAATCCTTCATTTTTTATTCAGAGTGATAGAAAAATGGCGTTTTTCACGGAAGAGTATTGGGATACATCAAATATAAAGGTCGAAATACCTCCTTTTCCTGTGGAGAAATTAGAAGATACAGCAATGCATGGTCTAATTATAGGACCTACTAAATCAGGAAAAAATTATTTTTTTCTTCACAAATTTTTACCTCCTTATTTAGCTTCTAATAATATTTCACATATATTCTATTGGTCAGACCATATAGAAAACAAAGATAATGAAGATTTGAGATCTTTCTTAGACCAATATTACCCCGATATTATATACATACCTGAAAAAATCACAGAGCAAAAACTATACCAAGTACTTGATTATTTCGTAAGATGTAAAGAAAGAGCAAACCAAGTCGGTGTGGAATTAAAACGTACTATGTTCATATTTAATGATATCAATCCCATCAAACTTTCAAAAGCTATTAATGATATCATTACTTGGGTTAGGCATTTAAATGTTGATTGTTTTTTCATGGTTCAATATTATGCTATGTTAAAACGTATTGTCAGAGCCAATGTGAGTCTAATCTGTATTAAACGTCTCGGTTCTCAAAACGATGTAAAAACTCTTCATCACGAAGTTCTTTCTAATATGTCACTTAGGAAATTCACAAAACTTCACAACATTTATACTCAAGAATGTCCTGAGACGAAAAATAGGAAAACTCTTTTATATTTACGCCCTGATAATGATTTCTATTATATGGATTAGAATATCATTTTTTACTGATGGTTCGTCTTAATAAAGTAGATAAACTTCGATATAAAAAACAAGGATGGACACTAAAAAAGTTTACTGAAGAAGATAACAGAGAAAGAGATGATGGGGATCATTGGACTAGAGGGTTACAAAAGAAAATAGGAGGTAGAATGCAAACTCGCTTTTATAGAACGGCACATATGCCAAAAAGAGTGGCTTGGTATTCAGTAGCAGATCATCGTCCTAGGGATAAATATTTACGTTTTATAGCAAAAGAGCGCAGACACCCTCGCCCTCTTCACGAAGTAACCAATAGAGAACAAAGAAAAAAACTACGAAAACAAAGAAGAATGAGAAACAGAACACACCAAGATGAACTTTATCAAAGAAACAAAAAAACAGGTCGAAAAAGCCGAAAAAGACTCGGGAAAGCTTTTGCAAGTATCTATTTAAAAGGGGTTAAAAGACTACCAACTAATAAAGCCCGACAAGGAGTTCTTACTATCGAAGGATACCCTGTCCCTAAAATGACACCTTCTCTCATGCAAGGAGCTCGAAATAAAGATATTCAACCTTTATTGTATGCCATAACAATTGAACGACCCCACCCAACAGTACCGAATAGAATTATTAAATATAGTCAAGCTTTTTGGACAACCAATCAACGAGCTTTCCTTCAAAGACACCCTCACGCTAAACAACAACATATAGACAACACAACTGCAAAATTTTTGACCCCGAGAGAAAGAAAATATCTCTATCCTAACAGTCAAACGATTTATGCATCAGGAGGTTATGATGGTTTTCGTCTTATGGATAGATAATACAAACTTCTTTTGGTTGCCTCTCGTGCTCATAAAGCAGGAATCGATGAAAAACATAGGGTTTCTGTAAATCTCATGAAAAAAATTAAAGCTCAGTGGAGCACTGACACATTTCGAAATAATAGAAAAGCTTTTGCAGAAGGCCTACAAAAGCCTCGACAAGACAGAACACTTCCAGAAGCTTTTCAAAGATTCAACGCCAGAACCAGACCCTCTGCTTTGAATACCGAATCATCTCCTCGGACATATCCAGCTATTTTGCGATATGGTCTTAAAGTTCTTGGGTACCCTTCACGGTTTATTACTGATATTATACCAACAACTAAAAGCCAACAAACCAAGAAACGACGTCAATTTCGTAGAGAAATTCGTCAGCGGCGAAAGTATCGAAGAAAAAAGGAAAGTTCTAGACGCCGTAAGTATGCAGAAAGACAAAGAAGAAGACAAGAAAGACAAGAAAGACAACAAAACCAACAACAAAACCCACCACAACAACAAAACCCACCACAACAACAAAACCCACCACAACAACCTCCTATTATTATTAATCAAAACCAATAAAACATTTTTTCTTTTTCTTTTCTTTAATGGGTATTTTGGACGATATAAAAGACGCAGGTAAAGCCGTTTGGGATCATACAGGGGGTAAAATTATACATGAAGGTGGTAAAATTATACACAAAGGGGGTGATGTCTTCCATACAGGAGGAGGAGGAAATCCTTTCCATGATGTAGACGACTTCCTTAAAGATCATGATCCTTCTAAAGCTTTAGGAGATATTGTCAACGATATGACTGATGTTTTTGGTAATATTGTTAAATCTGTTGAAGACCAAACAGGAGATGTTATCCATTCGGTAGAAGACCAGACAGGTGATATACTTCACGGGGTTGGAGATGAAATAGGAAATGCTTGGAAAGGATTGGAACACACAGGTATTTTCAACGCAGTAGGAGACATCAGTCATACTTTTGAAGGGTTGGCTGAAGAAAGCGAAGAATTGTTTGAAACCCTAGTTACTTTGGGAAAAGACCTTATTCATCTTCTTCCAAGAATACTAGACGATGTTGCTAAATTGCTTGAAATGACAGTACGAGGAGTTCTCAATACTGTAGAAACCTTTGAACAACACCCTAATTATGTGTATTATCTTCTAGGGTTTATTGCTATTGGGTGGTTTGTGAAAGACAATGCTCTTTTGATGAGCCGAAAATAAAAAGGAAATATATGTATCTTTTTTTAATCTTTGTGAACAAGAACACTAATATGAGAATCCTTGGCCAGCACTTCCATAACAGCATGAGTAATCTGAAACACACAGAAATAATGGTTTCCACTAATCGCTGAACTGAAATTGATAATCATAGTGTAATCGTTGTTCATAAGCCCAATATGAACAGTAGGAGCCAGATGGTCGTTCTTATGGGTAAAGAAAGTTCCAGGACCTAGAGGATGATAAAGAATATGATCAGGAAGCTTCAAATTTTCATTCATCTGGTTGATTTTCGACATCTTATACCCCCGGGTAAACCTCCCAATAGTATAATTCTGCTTTCGGAATTCATATTCCTTAATTTTCTCGATCTCTTTTGATCTTGTGAAGAAATCCTGATCATTGTAATCTGATTCCGGAATCATCCAAAACAAAAACCCTGCGACAGGAGCACTTGCTCGTTCACTGAGATCAATGGTAACTTGATTAGAGGTCCCATTAGCGATGTGTTGATAAAGAATGCGTCCGAAAAAAGGCTGGAGATGAAGAGGATTCATAGTCCGATCTAGATGTTTATTATGGGAAGGCAACATCATCTTTTTAGCGATATTCTGTCTCATTGAAGACGTTGTTTCCAAGGCAACATAGTGAAGTCTTAGATTAGTGATATCTTTAACATCAGAAGTATCTCCCTCAAAGACTTGATCAATAGGTCTAAATCTCATAGTAATTCCTAGTACCTTCCCCTTTGGAATATAGAAAATAGGGTATTCCATCGTCTGATTATTGGTGTTTCTTTTCAAAGGAACATGAATCCTATAATCCATTTCACTTTTAGACATCTTTCGCCTCTCTCTCAAAGGCTTGTCACAATGATAAGTCTCTCGGAGATGAACACGCTCCTCTTCAGAAGTAAACACATAAGATTCCCAAAAAAGTTCATCATTGAGAACTTGATAAATTTCTTCCGAGCTTAGATCAACAACAAGGTTATTGAAAAAAGCAAAAGCCCCTAGATTCTTAACACTGTCAGTACTAGGGTCACTGGTGTTAAAAGCGGGTAGTACCCACTCAACATCAATTGAATTTCCCTTCAATAGCACAGGACCTTTGATTTCAAAGCGAGTAGTTTGTCCAAAACTCTCTGACTTATCAATATATGTTGTTGAAAGTTCGT
>CAZOXV010000133.1:0-4004 GCA_964583935.1 uncultured Methanosarcinales archaeon
GAAATACAAGATTTCTTTGAAAAAGAATTGTTTGACTCAAAAGAGGAACTAACAACAGTTCAAAATAACATATCTCAGCTACTAGAACAAAAGAGCAAAATAGACACAATCCTCATATTTAAGAAAGAGTTCGTATCATTAGCTAAAGAAATACAAGAATTTGCAAAAAAATACTTTGAAGTAGAGAGAGAACATAACTTCAAAGAAGTTTTCTTAAAATCGTATTATATACAGATGTTGGATAAAATTCTTGCAACTGAAGCAGTTCAAGCACCCAAATCTGAGATTGAGCAGTTTAGAAATCTTGATATGGAAGTAAGGGATGTTCAAAGATTCAAAATAATGGATTCGGTGGAACAAGACCAACCATCATACAATTACAGAAGCAACGGCATAAACGAAGTATCAATCTTAAAACGAGAAGCAGAAAAGAAAAGAAGACTTAAACCAATAAGAGATTTGCTTGAAGATATACCGAATTTAGTGTTTACCCTAAAACCTTGTTTTATGATGAGTCCACTATCAGTTAGTCAATATATTAATCCTCAAACAATGAAATTTGATGTAGTAATATTTGACGAAGCATCACAAATTATGCCTGAAGATGCAGTTCCTTGTTTACTACGTTCAAAACAGGCAATAGTTGTTGGAGACACTCAACAGTTACCACCAACATCATTTTTTATGAGCAGAGATGATGAAGATATTGAAGAAGAAATTGAAGATTTGGAAAGTTTCTTATCAGAATGTAGCACAAAATTCAGAACAAAACCTTTACTATGGCACTACAGGAGTAGAAACGAACATTTAATTGCCTTTTCAAACAGATTCTTTTATGAAAACAGACTAATCACATTCCCTAATGCAAAGGAGTCTGAAGGAGCAGGACTTGATTTTAAATATGTAAAAAATGCAATATATGACAGAGGAAAGTCAAGAAAAAATAGAGATGAAGCAAAAGAAGTTGTAAAAACTTACAAACAAATAATCAAAGAATATCCTAACAAATCAATTGGAATAATTGCATTTAGTATGGCTCAAGAAAATGCAATTAGGGAAGAATTTAATGTTGCAAATATTGATACAAATGGAAAAATAGATTCTCATTCTGAAGACTTATTTATTAAAAATCTTGAAACAGTTCAGGGTGATGAAAGAGATATAATAATACTTAGTGTGGGTTATGGTAAAGATTCAAAAGGAAGTTTGAGTTACAACTTCGGTCCAATTAACAAAGAAGGCGGATATAAGCGTCTTAATGTTGCAGTTACGAGATCAAGATACAAAACTATTGTTATCTCATCTATAGAACCAAAAGAACTCGATGACACTAAACTTAATAGTGACGGACCTAAATACTTAAAAGCATATTTACGATATGCAAAAGACAAGGATTTTGAATTATTCACAGAAGCAACAGAGCATCTTTCATTTGATTCATCATTCGAAGAATCAGTCTATGATGCTTTAGTAAAAGAAGGATTCGACATAGTTAGTCAAGTAGGTTGTTCAGGCTACAGAATAGATTTAGCAATAAAACATCCAAAAAATAAAGGAGACTACATTTTAGGTGTTGAGTGTGATGGGGCACAATACCATTCATCAAGATTTGCAAGAGACCGAGATAAAGTAAGACAACAAGTTCTTGAAGGATTAGGCTGGAACATTCATAGAATATGGTCAGATGATTGGCTAAAAAACAGAGAATATGAAATAGAACTAATCAAGGACAAAGTTAAAAACTTGACTAGAAGCAAGACTAAACTAAAGGAAGTAAAAACTGATAAATTTGAAGATGTAGAAAGTGTAAAAGACTTTGAAGAAAAAACGCTTAAAGATACTTATGAACATTATGAAACTGCCGAGATCCCCGTTAGAAGAGTAAGTAATTTCTTTGATATTAATGATGATACTGTAAAAAAACGAATGGTGCAAATCTTAGAAGTTGAAAGTCCGGTTGAAAGAGAATATCTTTACAAAAAAGTTATTGCTTCATTTGGCATCCAGAAACTTGGAAAAAGAATAGAAGAACAATGTAACTATTTAGTCCGAGAATTAACGAGCGAAATGAACATATACACAAACAAAGAAACAATAGCAATAGACCAAATACAAGATGTGTACGCAGTAAGAATTTCAACAGAAGATCAAAGACCATTTATTCTCATACCAAAAGAAGAACTTGCTGGAGCAATATATGACATTCTCAAAAATACATTTAGTGCGACCAGAGATACGCTTGTAGCAGACGTAGCCAAAGAGATATTTCATAATCATAGAACTGGGGACAAAATCAAAGCAAAAATAGATGAGGCTCTAAAACACTTAGTCAAAAAGAATCTTATAATTGAAGAAAACGGAAAATTCAAGATGAGGAAATAGAATGTCTTTTTTTAATAGAAATATATCTTATTTCACTTTCGATAATATATCTGAGGTGAGTTCATGAACGGAATTTGGCTTGTTCAAATACTCCCAAAAGAGTTCATATTATTACTTGCTCCAATCTCCTTAATGGTTATTGGTTTCCTTGTTGAGAAATATTATACTGGAAGAATTACTATGTTTGCTAATGCTATGGCTTTAGTAAGTTTTTTCGCATTTTTTGAGAACATCCCATTTTTGGTTGTACTCTACATTAACATAGCAACAGTTTTAGGAATTGTAGGTTTAATATCTTATGTGTTAAAACATCCTTTGCTTGAAGCATATTATCACGTTGGTAGAATTGTTTCTTCAGTGATTACGGCTATGGTGATTCTTTGGGGTGCTTCTGCGGGGTTGACTTAAGTGACTGACACCGAAGTAAAATTTCCAAGTTCTTATGATTATTTCTACTTTGATTTTTCTATTCTCAAAATTTTTGTTGATTTGAATGATGTTGAAGATTTCGCTAAAAAAGAACTTAATTATGATTTGTTTGCTAATTTGAGAGGTGTGTCATATTTCGTTGAATTGGTTTTGATTAATATTGTTGATCATGTTGAGAGTTTGATAAACAACCCTGATGTCTATGATGTTATTCATTGGGGAGAAAGTTCAATAGGAGAAGATCCGATAAAGGAATTAGTCAACTCAGAACCAATTGTAAAATACATATTTGAACTAAATGGAATTAGAAAGCAATTTACTAAAATTAGAACAAAGTCAAAAATATGTGAGAAGGATATAGCTGACTGGATTGAAACATTTAAGACATTTACACACGAAGTAGAAACAATTGATATTTATATCAGAGATTATTTGGGAATAAGGCAATTAAAACAAGAAACAAACCCAGCCATCTCAAATTGGTTTCAAGTAAAATACAATTATGTTGAGGGCGACTGTAAAGATCCATTAAACTGGGACGACAAGAAAATAGTATGTTCATTTCCTGGTGGAGCACCTTTCTTTTATACTATGCCAAGGGAAACAAGAAAAGCATATCATCTGGAGCATCCAATTATTAAAAACTTTAACAATGAGTATCTAACAGGTTACAAAATAATATTAACTTATTTTTACAGTAAATTCTTAACCAAAGAACAATATGTAATCGCAAAGAAAAAGATTCTTGGTGCTAAGAATTGGTATGAAATACACAAAACATACGGAGCAGTTATAAGATTAACTGAAAAAGAGAAAAACCATTTCATACCTTTCTTTGAGATTACAAAAAAAGAAGTGAAGCAAGAAATAGTATCAAATTCCACAATAACAAAGAAACACGAACTGGACTTAATATTCAGAAGAATAAACAATCTAAGAATGAAAATAATACGTCCTGATTCAGATATCGGAGAATGGGGAAGTCATTCATTATTTTATCACGTACTATTCGGCGCAAGACAAATTCAACATGAAAATATTGAAGTTATAGAGTTTAAACAAGAATATGAAGAACAAGCAATGATAGAATACTCATACGCAATCTTTATACCGATTAGTGGAGCAATATCTGATAGTTCTTACTGGTTACTTTTTGACAGAACAGCTCTTTCAAGTACGAAAAACTCATATAA
>CAZOXV010000134.1:0-3942 GCA_964583935.1 uncultured Methanosarcinales archaeon
AAGGAAATGCAGTTCAGGCAGCCGATCTTGGTGATGAGCTGGAGCAGTTTCTAAAAGAGAATCCTGCAGGATTTATTGATTATGCTGCAAAGTTAAGACTTGAATTGATGAATTATAGGCGAAGAAGACCTACAATGGTCGTTCC
The DNA here is from genome assembly GCA_964583935.1 of uncultured Methanosarcinales archaeon. Lineage (GTDB taxonomy): Archaea > Nanobdellota > Nanobdellia > Woesearchaeales > CAZJJJ01 > CAZJJJ01. The sequence goes on from CAZOXV010000134.1 coordinate 146, forward strand.
AGCTGATTTAATATGATTTAGGTAATAAGATTTTTTCTGTTTTATTATATTTCTTTTATTGTATTATGCAAAGAAATTATTTCATTCTAAGAAGTTTTTTGAGTTCTTTCTCAAACTCGTTCAAGTCTGCAAAGTCTCGGTATACTGATGCAAAGCGTATATATGCTACTTTATCAATGCCTTTTAGCTTCTCCATTATTTGTTCTCCTATTATAGTAGAGTTCAATTCAGTTTCGCCCATGGCAGAAAGTTCACCTTTTATTTCATCAACTATTTTTTCTATTTGATCTCTTGTGATTGGTCGCTTTTCGCAAGCCTTTGCAACACCAACTAAAACCTTATTCCTGTCGAATAGTTCTCTGCTACCATCTTTTTTTACAATAGTGATCTCTATCTTTTCAACTGCTTCGTATGTTGTGAATCTTTTCCCGCATTTCAGGCATTCTCTTCTTCTTCTTGTTGTTTCCTGATTCAGCCCTGATTCTCGTTTATCTATGACTTTTGAATCACTATTCCCGCAGTATGGACATTTCATGAGTATTGTTAAACAATCTGTGTTTTTAAAGATTTGCAACAATAATTTTTTATAGTCTTTCATTGTTACACGATTTATGGTCAGGGTTTTTAGTAAGATATTCATTGCAATGGCTTTGTTATTTTTTATATTTCAGCCTGTGGCAAATGCTTTCAGTATTAGTGATGTCTTTGGGCTTGACGGTTTTATTAACAGAACAACTAGCAAAGAGATGGCTCTCTTGGCAGTGCAAGAATCACCACAAGGCTTTAAGGGAAGTTTGGCAAATGTGAGGGTTGAGCTAAGAGGTGGTACAGGAAGGGTTTTCTTGGACACTTTTCCGCTTAGCAAGATTGATACACAAATTTCCACGCGGTTTGCAAAAGAGATTGCGTGTAAATACATTGATGCTGATTGCCAGAGCAAGGATTTTGTCTATACTTTACGTTCAGATTCTGGGATAATAGGTGGTCCAAGTGCGGGTGCCGCTCTTTCTGTTTTGACTATAGCTGCTTTAAACAATATAAACCTTGATTCAAAGACTGTTATAACCGGAACTATTAATTCAGGCGGAATTATTGGGCCTGTTTCTGGCTTGAAGTATAAAATTGATGTTGCAAAAGAAGCCGGGTATGATAAGGTTCTTGTTCCAACGGGCTCTATGATTGACGATATGGAAACAGGCGATTCCTATGCCCCAGAAGATTATGCTTCAATGGTCGGCATAGATATAGTTGGTGTTTCGGATTTGAATGATGCGTTTTATGAGTTCACAGGCGAATACCTATTTGATTATACAGAGGATATTGAGATACCAGATCACTATGTCGAGACCATGAGTAATGTGGCAGAGAATCTATGCAATAGAACATCTTTCCTTTATCAGATTATGAAAGACAGGTTTGAGGTAACTGACTTTACGGATACTGAGCGTGTTATTGCGGAACAACTTCAGGATGAAGCGATACAGCTTAGTGCTCAAGCAGAATCTGCTAAGGATTTGGGTTTCTTTTATGCTGCTGCTAGTTTTTGTTATGGTGCAAATATCAATTATAGGAACATGATTCTTCTGCAAGAAGGTTTGACTGGTGAGGCTCTTTCAGAACTTATCTCTAATGAGGAAGATAAGATTAACGAATTCGAGGAAAGCATAGATAATCTTGAGCTTGAAACTCTCAGTGATTTTGAGGTCTATATGATAATGAAAGAGCGTGTTCAAGCTGCGCAGGATTTTATAGAAAGCTCAGAATCTGCTTTTCTTTCAGAGGATGCAAATTCTGTCTACACTAACTTGGCTTATGCAATGGAACGTCTTTATACATCGGAAGTCTGGATGGACTTTCTCGGTATGGGCGGGAGGAAATTTCATATAGATAATGATGTGATGAAAGAATCTTGTGTTGGGAAACTCTCTGAAGCTCAAGAGAGGATACAATATTTGACTCTTTTTATTCCTGAACAGTCTCTGGCAGAGATACAGAGAGATTATGAGTTGGCTTTCCAGGATTATAGTGATAAAGAATATGCTTTATGTATATCTAAAGCGAGTCGTGCTAAGTCTTCAGCTAATGTTATGCTAAACTTGATGAACGTTGGTAATGATAATCTTGATACTCTGCTTCAGAGAAAACTTAAGGCTGCTCAATCTGTGATTATTAAGCAACAGAACAAGGATGTTTTTCCTATTATGGGCTATAGTTATTATGAGTATGCGAGCTCTTTGCAGAATTCCAATGCAGTATCGGCACTGATTTACTCAGAGAATGCTCTTGAATTAAGCTGGCTTGATATCTATTTTAGCGCCGACGTTGAAGAACCAACATCGCGCCCTTTGACACCTGTAACTCTTCTAATATTCTTAATAGGTTTCATAACAGGATGTATATTTTTGATTGCTCTTTTTCCACGAGGTTCAAGACGGTTTAAGCGCAAGAAGATTCGAAGAAACTCTGCAAGAAAACGGAAAAAGACTCTCAGATAATTTTTTGTTCATTTCCTTATCTTTTACTACTTTGTAATGGCTTCTATCGATAAGATTTATAAATTAGAATAATTTCACTCGGATTATAAATTTACAATCACCTCTTTTTCCCCGGGGGATTCAAGCTTGTCTTGGATCTTCCAGGGTTTTTATCTCGAGTTTTTAGAATTAAAAGAGATCGGTCCTGATATCTTTTTTTATATTTTTTACCAGTTCTCTTTGAAGATTCATTTTTTTCTTTGCTAGAATTCGTGTAGTTTTTAGGTTAATCAGGTTGCTTCGCTCTACACGATTGTCCTCATGCTCTATGTATTTAATAGAGTCTATTACCCCTTGATGATTGAACATACCCGAATATAAAAATGGTCTTATGAAGCCTGCAAAACCACAGTCAGCAAGAAGATCTGCATCTTGAAGTATTTGCAGTTCTATTGATTTCTCTTTGAGCATCTTGCCTCGTTTATCATGGTTTTCTATCAAGAAACAAACTTTATCGATGAAATCAAGTGAATGTCCTTCTTCTTTCAATATTCTTCTTGCAATATCTTTTCCTAATTTTGCATGCTTGTACCATTCTAACTTCGCGTTTTTAATCATTCCTCTCTTTCCGAAGACTTTAGAAGTTGATAGTTTTGTTTTTCCTATATCGTGTAGTATTGATGCTGTAAGGACAATATTCTTATCTACTTTTTTGCTTTTAAGCATCTTAATAATTTCTTTAGACGATTCATAAACTCTTAATGTATAATAAGTCTCATCAAACGGGCCACTATGAAAATATTTTGTCTTGAGATATCTATCCCTTGCAATAGAATATAATTTCTTGTAGTCTGGTTTAGAGTCTTTTTTGTTCATATATGAAATTTGCGTTTAGAATGTTTAAATGTTTTTGGATTATTTTTTCTTCTTGTGTTTTATTCCTTTTTGCTCTATGTTCTTTTTTGTTCTTATTGTAACCCAGACAACCAGAACAATTTCACCAATTATCACAATAGGCCTTATTACTTTATCCATATTTCCAAAGTGGATCATTGTTGCCACAAATATTGATGCAAGACCACCCAGTATAAAACCTGAAAGAATCCATTCTATTATTTCTTCTTTTGCTTTGAGATATAAACCTGAGAAAATACCGAGCAGACCAATAAGACTAACTATAATGAACATAACTGAGCTGTGATCTTTTCTTGCCTCATCATATTCCTCTTGGCAGGTATCGCACCCGAAGCTTTCTTTGCAACCATCATCTGTGTAATTGTATCTTACTATGCCTCCTTCTTCATTGCATTCCCTTACAAATCT
>CAZOXV010000135.1:0-1667 GCA_964583935.1 uncultured Methanosarcinales archaeon
TTCGTACTGATGATAATGGACTCCCTACAGAAAAATTAATAGAAATGACAAAAGGTGTTAAAGCCACCAAGATCGAGAGGCAAGAATTCATCGATCTTTGCCTGAAAACTCTCGAAGAAGAATTAAGACCAGATTATCTAAGAGACTGGAAACGTATTGGTTTCTCAGCTGATTTTAATGTTTTCTATTCAACTATAAATGATAAGAGCAGGGAAATATCACAAAAGGCATTTCTTGACCTTGCTAAGAAAGACAGAGTATACAGAAAAGCCAGTCCTGTAATTTGGGACCCTGTTATGGAGACTGCGATTGCTCAAGTTGAGATTGTTGATAAAGAAGTGAAAAGCACCTTCAACGATATTGCATTCAAAACAGAATCAGGAGAAACAATAAAGATTGCAACAACCCGACCAGAACTTCTTTGCGCATGTGTTGCCGTTTTTGTGCATCCTGAGGACGATAGGTATAAAGAATTAGTTGGAAAAGAACTCATCGTTCCTCATTATCATTTCAAGGTTCCGGTATTTGCAGACGAAAGAGCGGATCCCGAAAAAGGTACGGGTGTCGTTATGTGTTGTACTTTTGGCGATCAAACAGACATAGAATGGTACAAAGCCTACAATCTTCCTCTAAAAGAAGGCATTCTTAAGAATGGAACAATGTCTGAGCTAGCAGGCGATTTTGCAGGCATGAAAATTAAAGAAGCTAGAAAAGCAATAATCCAAGCCATGAAAGATTCAGGAGAACTTCTTGAACAGAAAGAGATTACACATGTTGTAAACGTTGGTGAAAGGAGTGATGCTGAGATTGAATTCCTTAATTCTGAGCAATGGTTCATAAAATATCTTGATCTAAAAGACGAGTTCATAAAGAGAGGAAATGAGCTTAACTGGTACCCTGATCATATGAAGAATAGGTACATCAACTGGATTGAAGGGTTACAATGGGATTGGTGCATTTCAAGACAGAGGTTCTTCGGAATTCCCTTCCCTGTATGGTATGACAAGAAAACAGGAGAACCAATCTTTGCAGAAGAAGACCAGCTTCCTGTTGATCCGTTGAAAGACTTACCAAAAGGATATACAAGAGAAGAAGTTGTACCTGATAAGGATGTTATGGATACATGGGCAACAAGCTCATTGTCACCACATCTTGCAGCTGACTTATTCAAAGACCAGCCTGTTTTTGAGAAGATATATCCTATGTCATTAAGACCACAGGCACACGATATAATAACTTTCTGGCTGTTCAATACAGTTGTAAGAAGCCATTTGCATGACAATTGTCTACCCTGGAAGGATGCTATAATTTCTGGATGGGCACTTCATCCACAAGGAAAGAAGATGTCTAAATCCAAAGGCAACGTAATAGCACCACAAGATATAATTAAAAAATATTCTGCTGACGCGTTAAGATACTGGGCTGCTTGCGCCAGACTGGGCGAAGATTCTCCTACACAAGAGAAGGACTTCCAAAATGGTCAGAAATTGGTAACAAAATTGTTCAATGCATCAAAGTTTGCACTCATGCATCTCGAGGATTTCGAGATGACAAAACCTGACAAGCTTGAGCCTTTTGATTCATGGTTACTTAGCAAACTCAACAAAACAATAAAAGACTCAACAGAGAGTTTTGAAAGTTATGACTATGCAAAAGCGAGATGGCTG
>CAZOXV010000135.1:1677-3931 GCA_964583935.1 uncultured Methanosarcinales archaeon
GGCTGACAGATATGTTTTTCTGGCAGGATTTCTGTGACAACTATCTTGAGATTGCTAAAGACAGACTATATAATCCAGATGTAAGAGGAGAAGATGCAAGAAAATCTGCACAATACACCTTACACATCACTTTGCGGACTATACTAAAGCTTTATGCACCAATACTTCCTTTCATAACGGAAGAAATAAATTCATGGAGATTCACAGAAGAAGGCGAGCTTAATAGTGTACACACGTCAAACTGGCCAACATGCGATGAAGTTTTTGTGGACACAGTGATTGAAAGCTCAGGAGAAGAAGCTGTTAAAATAATACAAGAAGCAAGAAAATTCAAAGCCCACGAACAGATCTCCATGAAAACAGAACTTTCTAAGATTAAAGTAAAAACCGAGCTTGATCTCTTAAGTTTCATTAATGATCTAAAGAGCACAACAAAAGCTAAAGAAATTGTGTTTGAGAAAGGAGAATTTGCTGTTGAGATTGAGAAATAAATCTGCTGTTTGACGAAAAAAAATATAAACTTCTCATACTCCATCTGATTTGGGTATAGATTTATGGGCGAAGTGTTAGAGGATAAGTGTGGTATATGTCTAACGCATAGCCTCCATGATGCATATTCTTTTCTTAAATCATTGCAACACAGAGGAAGAGATTCTGCGGGTATCGCTGCGATTGGTAAAAAGAGGATAGACGTTATTAAATGGGTTGGTAGCGTTGATAAGTTCTCACTTGAGAAGATAGTAAACATATTCAACGAGACAAACTCAGATGGCTATCACACATTTCTAGGGCATGTTAGGTATGCTACAAAAGGAAAAAAAGACAATATCCTGATGGATTGCCATCCAATAACTACAGGAGGTAAAACCATAGACAATAATTCCCATTTATTTCAATTAGACTGCCTTTCAGCAGGAGTACATAACGGACAAGCTTCTCAGACAATAGACCAGCTTGTCTCTCAAAATTTGAATAACGAATCTGACACAGTAAAACTTCTAGAATTTATTGAAAATAACAGTGCTGACAAAGCAATTGAAACAATAGATGGATCTTTCGTTTTTCTCTTTGCTGACAAGAACAGAGATTACATTGATGCAATCCGTGATAGACACGGTATTATGCCTGCAGTCATTGGAAAAAAAGACGGAAAATATGTCTTAGCGTCTGAAGATATTGCGCTTAGAAAAAACGGAGCACAGGTTATAAAGAACATGGAGCCTGGGTCTATGTATAGATTTTTTCCAAATGGAGAGCATAGTTATTCTCAGATTGCAGAACAATCTCCAAAACATTGCTTTTTTCAATGGAACTACATTGGCAATTCGCAATCAAGCATAGAGGATATATCGGTATGGAGTATAAGAAGAAGGCTTGGCGAAACCCTTGCAGAGACTATCAAGCCAGATCTTGATGTTGTCAGTTTCCTTCCTGATTGTCCGGAGATAGCAGCGATGGCTTACGCGGAAAAACGGGAACTACCATACAAGGAAATATTTTACAAAATACGAGAAGAAAGAGCATTTCAAGGGAAAGATGCAGAGGCTAGAAAAGACTCAATTGGCCAAAATTTGCAAATCTTACCAATTATATCAACACTTGATTCAGAGGACTATCTTAAAAACAAAAAGATAGGGTTGATTGATGACAGCATAATAAGAGGAAATAACGCACTCCACGCTCGAGACCTCTTACAAGAAAAAGGTGCTAGTGAAATACATCTAATAAGCTATACGCCAATGGTTGGGATAGTTGGTTCGGACAATGTAAAAAGAGGCTGCGAATTTGGAATTGACATGCCGCCAGATGACAGATTCATTGCAAGAGGAAGAACCGAATATGAAATTTCTGAAGCCATGGGTATGACAGTACACTACCTTCCATATGAGAAGATGTTAGAAGTGTTCAGGGAGAAGGGTATGCCACAAGAAAAATTATGCAAATTCTGTATTGGAGGAGAACATCCATACACATAATAGAATAAATAATCTTACTCTGCTTTCTTACCGGTATATCTTATATGTCCATCACAAGTACCTGAGATACTACTTGGCACTATAATACCCCAATGCATTAGCATCATTGTAGGATCTGAAGCTGTCGAGCCGAGCTGAGGAAGAAAGTCTACACCAATATCAACACCATATCTTGGAGCATAGCTTCTATCTTGTGCAAGAACCCCTGCGTCTGTACTAAAGCGTAAACTATCAAAAGGAACATTTCCCACATCACATTTCATTGCAAAGTCAGACTC
>CAZOXV010000136.1:0-3929 GCA_964583935.1 uncultured Methanosarcinales archaeon
GAGTTGATTTTCATAAAGCGACAAACTGATTTATCTTTATTATGTTTTTGTTTTTAAGTTCATATATCCTTTTATTTTTCTTTTCGTTGATTTAATTTCTCTGTTTCTACTAGTTTTCTTAATTCTGATGAATCTTTAAACCACTTATCATTTGTCGATTCTAGTTTTTCGAGAATTTCTTTAGCAGTGCTAACCTTCAATTCTCCAATCCCCATTGTTGTTGCTCCAGATATTGCCTCTTTGACTTCTTTGGATAAAACATCACCATCGCCAAAAAAATTGTGATTGAGTGCCCTATTTTCCATTGATTCATCATCTTTAGATATGAAATCCTCGTATAAAGCCATTAGTTCTATCCTTGCCCCCCTTTCTATCTGTTCAAACATCACCATTCTCCACCCGTATTTTTTTTAACTTCACCATCACGAAGATCGTGCATTGCTGCTTGATAATTGTTTAATATTTCTTCTTCTCCATCTATTTTGTATTTTGCTCCTGTTATAACCCCCTTGGGCGCATGGACGCTTAGTAGACTTCCATCAGAGAATTTCTTTATATAATTTGCATTTCCACTTGCTTTACCCATCGATCCATAGCCGTCTTTGTCGAAAAGACCCTGATCAACACTACCCTCAATTACTCTATTGCCATCAGCAATATATGTTTTTCCGAAGTGTCCTTCTGAATTCAATCTGTTAGCAACTTCTTGTGCTGCCTGAGGGTTACTGCATCTGAATCCATCAGTCGAGCTACGCTGCTCAATCATATTTTCAACTTTCTCCAGAGCTTCTTTGTTATATCTAATACTCTCTTCAAATGATTTGTTGTATGAATCGTTTTCTGTTCTCGGATAATATCCCATTTTTACCTCGATGAATTAAGATAAAGCTCCTCTACTAGTTCAGCGGTTTTTTGGAATGGAAAACCATATTTCTCAAACATTGTTGTGAGTAAACTTTCAAAATTATGAACTTTACCTTGTGTATAATGTTCATTTCTTTTAAAATGTTTTCCGGAAATAGTCATTCCGCTAACCTCTGGATTTCCAGTACAAGCCCCTTCTTCTTTATTATATGTTGAAATCCATGGGAGGTTATATTCTTTCATTAGTTTTAATGAATGTTCATTAGTTATGGCTGATGGTTCTACTTTGCTCGCAAAAAGTGGTTCATGAGCAGAGTTTGTCTCTTCAGAAAATCCACTATCGCTTGAAAAAAAATCATATTCTGAAGCTTGTATGTTTTTTAAATCAATATGACCTTCTGTTTTGTAGACCACTTGTTTTCCGTCTGATATGCCAAGTAGATTCTCAATATTGTAATTCCCATCTATGCAAAAAGCAGTGCCTCTTGGTATTGCACACATTAACCTGATATAATTTTCATCAATCTTTTTTTTCTCAAATTTTTGTTCTATCTTTCTTTCTATTATTGAAGGAGATGTGGGAAGAGGTTTGTTGTCATCTGAAAACATTTTGTTGACTTCTCTCTCAGAAATAACAGATGTATTTCCTTTTAGCTTTATTGTATTATCAAATTTGTCTTCAGACTTTCGTCTTGATTTCTTATATACCACTTTTACTTTTCTAGTTTCTTTTTTTTCCTTGCTATTCTTCTCTGAGCTATTGTATGCTTCAATGAGATTATCAATTGTATTTGAATAGTTTCCTCTCAAATCTCTTAGATGGCTTTTGAAATCTTTGAGAAAATCATTCATGATTGCATAATATTTATCCTTAATTTGGTCTTCTGATATTGTTGAATAACTTTCTTTATTATCTATTCTCCAGTTATCTATCACAGTGCTTAATACATGGTTCCACGCAGTTATTGAGAATCGTTTATTTGGATTATCTATGTGTTGTGCAAGCTCAAAGAAGTATTTCTGTCCGTAAGAAGTAGAATGTATTATTCCATCTTCTATGTCAATAACTCTTGTATCTTCAAGTCTTTCGGGAAGAACGTATCTAGTAGTATGAGTTCCTATGTTTGCTTCTTTGCATCTCTTCAAAAAGTCTGCAACAGAAACACCTTGTTTTTTCTCATGTGTCTGGATTGCTGTGTAATCTCCAGTTCTTATTTTATCTTCTATCTCTTTCTCTGTTCGTGCAGAATCAAACATAATATAAGTGCATTTCTGTTCCTCCTTTTCTGATATTCTTAATTCTTCTTTCAGAACTTCTTTAAGCCCCAAAAACATATTTCTTCCTATAGAGAAATTGACGCTAGAATTCTTGTGTTCTTTATTTTTGATGTGATTAAATTGATTTGTTAATGTCATTCCATATACGAAGTCGAACATTGTTCTAAGTTTACCTGCATATACATTTCGCCAATCCATTTCTTCTGGAGAATTAATTTGTGCTTGTATTCCTTCTCTAGATATGTCGTCTGTTCGAATTCTTGAAATATCTGCTTTTAGTGGTTCTTTGTTCATTTTTTCTCTGAACTCGTTAGTTGCTTCTAATACTGATTGGAATATGTATGAGCCAGCGATATCAAAATCTGTAGCACCAATTATTTCATCAATAGTTATGTTGGAGCCTTTTCTCTTTGTTGATGTATCGCAAGGAAGTCTCTCTTTTGCAAGAAGGCTATTGAAAAGGAAATTTCTTGCTAGGTATGAACTCCTTTTTCTTGCGTCTGTTTGTGCTCTGTGCTGGAGTTTAGACTCTAAATCTTCAAAACTTTGTGAGTTAAGTACAGTACGTTCCATCCATGTTTTTGATGTGTTATAGAACGAAAATGGATTTCCAGAAGTATCTGCAATAATATACCGTGTATTCTTTTTTTCTATTACAAAGTATGACACATCTTCTATTATTGTTCCGTCTCTTCCAATATTGTTTTCAAGGTTTTTTCTTACTGCAGACGCTCTTCCAGTATTTTTTTTATCAACATGTGCGGCGTGGAATTTACAATTTTCACAATCTCTTTGGCAGAAGTAGAAGTATTCTTTGCCTTTCAATCCCTGTTTTGCGACATAACATTGTCTTGTGTTGTGGTCTTGTTTTGATGTTACTTGGAAAACATCTCTATGCAATTCGCTGCTCCTGCTTTCATTTTCTCCTAGTTCTGATAGAGCCTTCGCTACGACATCGGATATATTCTTTTTCTCAGTGATAATTAATTTTGTTTTCATTTTGCATAAAATTCTCTTATCTTTTGTGCCATGTCATAGAACGATATTCTTTCTTTTAACCTTGAATATTTCTCAATAAGCCTTTGTGTGTTTTCTGGAAGATTATCAGGTATGACAACTCTGTTGTATGTTTGCAATGGTCTTTGTAAAATTGATAGATTTTTCCTTGTATTATTTTTATTCAAAAGCTCATAACCAAAAGAATAACCAGTTCCATCACCTTTTACTCCTAAAAGTCTCTCATCAGCACAAATTACAACAGACCTATCAGATAGTTTCCTGTTTGCTCTTCCTATTGTCTGTGCTGTTTTTCTGAAAGTATCTTGTTTGAATGCTAAATCTTCTCCTAGTGATGGATCTTTGGTCATCATAGTGAAATAATTTTTCTTTGCATCATTTAGTTCTCTTTCTGAAGCGGAGCTTGGATATGGAAGTCCTACTGAGATCACCATTTCCATTTGATTCCCAACATAATCAACTCCTTCAGCCATAGCACCGCCAGAGACGCTTAGTAGTATTGCTGTTTCGTTTCTTGGTCCGAATTTTTTAAAGAGGTCAACAACTTTCGTATCTTCTATTGGCTCTGGGCTTTTGCCTAATCTCTCATAGGCTTTTTTGTATTTCTCTTCTACTATTCCATTGAACTCTGATTTTTCATCTTTTATGTATGGGATAATAATGTCATGTCCATAAACAGATTCTAATAGAGAATATGTTTCTATAACATTTTTGTTACTATTGCAGAAGATTCCAATATTCTTGCCTCCCGATGCGTATAAGGCTGAATT
>CAZOXV010000137.1:0-3878 GCA_964583935.1 uncultured Methanosarcinales archaeon
TGAGTATTGCTGATATTGACTTCTTTATTGATGATTATTATACTCGTAGTACTAACGTTCAACGACTCCCTGCCGAGGCTGTTGGCGACATTCTTCGTCTTGCTAAGGATTATGATATGAGTATTGCTGATATTGACTTCTTTATTGATGATTATTATACTCGTAGTACTAATGTCCAGCGACTTCCTGCGGATGCTGTTGGTGATATTCTTAGAATAGTGTATCCTCCTCTAGAGGAATGATTATGTTTTTTAGAACTTAATATAATAGGTTACTTTTCTGTTTTGTTCATTTCAATATCTATAGGGAGATCTATCTTATCTTTTCTTGAACTGAACTTAAGTATTCCAATACTTTTAACCTCGTTAGTTTCATTATCTAACCTTAGAAAAACATCGTCCGCAATATTCTCTGCATAACATGAAGATGGTTTTCTCATTGAGATCTCAAGAAAATCTCCTTCCCTATCATAGTATAGTCTTAATTTGCCTTTCATTTTATTTTTTTCACCAAATACGCTGTTATAATAAAGCCTTTTCCATTTAAGTATTTAGCTCATGTCTATTGCCACTCAATCTATAACATTGAAAATCTTTTCAAAGAAAGTAGTGCTACGGAGTTTTGCAAAATCCTGCCTGGTTTTGTATTTGCATCAGAGTGCCTGCAAGAATCGGCACTCTTCTTGATTCTGCTCCAAGGTTGCACTACTCTGTGACTTTTTCAGCAGTGTTACACCAATCAAAACTTTTAAATACCAGTAATTCTATTTAATAATCCACTGTGAGGGTGTATTATGCGTTGTGAAGGTTTTGTCAAGGTCTTTTTGCTAGTTTTCTTATTGTCCCTCTTATCTGCTTCTGTAGATGCTTTTGAAGTCGATGTTGTTCCTATAGAGAACACAATTATGGCAGATGGTACTGCTGTATTTGAGCTCATGATAAGAAATACGGACAGTAGAAAGCAAGATTTCCTTCTTTCAACAAATGATTTTAGATGGAATGTTCTATCTGACCCTCTTTCTGACTATTTTAGTGGCTTCTCTATCGAAGATGATGATAGAAAAATAGTACGGCTCTCTTTAACAACAAGAGGTGACCTCTTTTTTGGCATATATATGATACGATTGGAGCTTATCTCAAGAACGACAGGAGAGAAAAAAATAATAGATCTTCCAATAGAGATTCGTCCCGAGTACGCGGGTACTATTGATTACGCACCTTCTGTTGTTGTTGATGCAACTGTGAACAACAATAATATTATCGATCCTAGGCAGCCTTCTGTTCTTGTACTAAATCTGGATAACAGGAATCGACTTAATATTTCAGAACTTGAAGTGATAGTAGAGAGCGATTTCATAACAGAGAAAGTGATAACTTCATTAGGTCCTCTTGAAAAGAAGAGAATTGAATTTAATTTCGACGTTGATCCTTACGAAGAACCTGATGTACACAATTTTATTCTTAAACTGGTATATGATGATAAGTTAATTGGAAGTACACCAAGATCTTTTCCAGTACAGGTAATATCCTATTCTCAAATTGTTGTTGCAGAGGAATCTGAGAATGGTTTTTTAAGCCATCATAAGAGTTTTAAATTAGAAAATAAAGGTAATATTGAAAATAGTGAAGTCCTCAAAGTTTCAACGAATTTCTTTTCAAGACTGTTCACTAGCACGTCCCCATCTCCAAAAGTGGTAAAGGAGGATGGAGAGCGTTTGATGGTTTGGGATGTTGCTGTGAGTCCTGGTTCGGTTGTTGAGATCGATATTAGAACGAACTATAGGCCTTTAGCATATTTCTTTGCAATATCTGCTGTTGTCGTTTTGCTTTATTTCATGCTACGAAGCCCTGTGCTTGTGAAGAAAACAACTGCTTCTGTTGATATGCATGAAGGTGGAGTATCTGAGTTGAAGGTCTTGATACACCTAAGAAATCGAACAGCAAAGCAGTTTAATGCATTCTCTGTAACAGAGTATGTTCCCAAGATTGCTAAATTCCTAAAATCCGAAAGTCTTGGAAGTGTTCAGCCGGACAGAATTCTTAATCATGAGCGGCGCGGAACTCTCTTGAAGTGGAATTTTGAGGCCATAGAGCCGTTCGAGGAAAGGATAATAATATACAAAATGAAACTCAATTTTGCTGTGATAGGAAAGATAAATCTTCCTTCAACGGTTGTCAAGTTCAAAGATGAAGCAGGTAGTAGTTATACTGCAAAATCAAATAAAATGAAGATGTCTCATCCTAGTAATGATGATGACAAAAAAGGGAAAAAAGGAGGTAATTCTTGATGGTTGAATTCGAGATTCCTGACAAATGGATATCAAATATTCTTAAAGTAGGCGGTGCATTAATAGTTTTGGTAATGGTTGCTACATTAATCCAGCCTTCGATAACTGGGAATGTTGTTAGCAGAGTGAACACGCTTACTTCTGAGCTAAACGTTTGTTCTGCGAAACTCAATGAAACAAAAGGCCTTCTTGATAGTGCTGAAGAAGCTGTTTTCATGCTTACAGGTGATATATCTGAATTGAATAGTCAGTTTTATTCATGTTCATACAATCTTAATGTTACAAAATCTTCTCTTGATAATAAGACGTCAAAAATAGAAAGTCTTGAGCAAAATTTAACGCGAATGGATCAGAAACTTAAAATTCTCTCCGAAGAGTATAATAGGTCTTCAAGTGACTATCTTTCTCTAGCTCGATATGCTGCAGAAAAATGGTGTTGTGTAAAACAGTTTCTTGATAATCCAAGCATTGCTTCATTTGATATTGACAGAGGAGAGAATGAGATTCTTTGTAGAGAAAGTTCAAGCGGAGAATACGATTTAGAATGTTGATGGTCTGTATCTCTCTGAGTGGTTTTTATGCGATATGAAAATTTTTTATTGATCTCTTTCCTTTTTGTACTTTCTTTAATGCTTTCATCCTGCGATAATATGATTACGGGAAATGTCGTAAAAAGTGACGAAGTCGAATCTATATCTATCTGGTGTTCTGATGGTATTACTATGGATGTTGCAGATTATTGCGTATCAACAAATGATTCGCTTGTCAAGTTTCTAGCAATTAATGCTGGTTACGGAACGGTAGATTCAATGCAAGTTGTTTTCTACCACAAAGACGAACAGAAAGAAAAACTTATTGATCTTGGACTTGAGCCAACACATTCCAGAGTATATTCAGTTCGAATACCTTTTGAAACATTTGATTATGCTACAATACACGCTTTTTATGTGGGCTCTGATGGAAGACTTTCAACTTGTAGTAGGCCAACAACAATAGCTATAGATGAATTCAGAGAGTGCGCAGAATGACTTTATCGGAAGATTCAAGAAGAATAATGCTTGCAGTTTTTTTCTTTTCACTATCTTTTCTGCTTTCATCATGCGAGGAACTTCTTGTCCGAAATACTCCTGAGGAGAAAGAGATATTGCCTGCCAGATTTGATTCTTGCGGTGGTTCATCAAGTGCAACTCTAAGAGATGCCTGTATAGCAAACAGTTCTATGAAACTTCTCATTGCAAATACACAGCTTAATGACATCGTTAGAGTTGATTTTGTGATAACGGGTAATCTGGGTGAACAATCTGCGAGTGAAAAGGTTTCTATAGATATGGAAGAGACACCTGTAATAGAAGTTAAATTTGCTGAGAATATTGGAACGCCTGAAAAATTCTCCGTGGCTCCATTTTTCTTGACAGGACGTGGTGTTGAGTCTTGTGATTCTTTAGAATTTGATCTGGATGACTTAAGGCCTTGCACTAGTTGATTATCTGGTTTAATTTCGTTTGGCTTTCTTATATTGTTATAAGTAAATATTATATATTACAATCTCTTTTATCATTGCATGGTGTTGCATCATAAGAAAAAGGGACCA
>CAZOXV010000138.1:0-3874 GCA_964583935.1 uncultured Methanosarcinales archaeon
CCCTTCTTGAAAATACGTCCAAAATCAAAAAACTTCTGTGGATATTCATGCTGCCTGTTCCAACGCAAAACCTCCATCAAAGAAGGAATTACCCAATACCGTAAACAATCATAATCCGTAGTCAATGAATTAGCTAACATAACCAAATCAGGAGAAGAATTCATTAATGTACTCTGAGAGGCAGACGATGAAATATTATATGTCATTGTCTCATGCATGCCAAGACCTACAAGAACCTCAGTAAGCTTGCTCTTGAATTTCTCAATAGAATCCTCTTCACCAACAGTGGAAACTTTAGGAATAATCGCATTAAAATTCTCAAAACCATAAGCAATAGCAATATCCTCAACTAAATCACTCTGAGACAAAATGTCTGCCCTATAGCAAGGAACTAAAACTTTACTCTTCTCATAACCATAACCCATCTTCTCAAGATACGGCTTAACATCCTTCAACGAAAGCCCAAGTCTTTTATTCACGTAATCAATATCAATCTTCATCTCAGTAGGAGCAAGCTCAGGGAGAACATACTTTTTATGAAGATGTTTGTTCTCAACCTCAATCTCATAGATTTCTCCACCATCATCAGCAAGAGCACAAACAATCATGTTCAAACACTTACTAAGAACATCATGGTCAAAACCAGAGCATTCAATAAACACTGCTGAAGTCTCACCAGTTATCCTACCAGTATTGTATGAATTAATAATAGGAGGCATGGATAAAATTTCATCATTGGAATCTACAAAATAAGGATACTTATCAACACCAGCAAGTAGATGACCATATTCTTTACCAGTAGGATGATCAGAAAGAATCTCAGATGCAGTCATCTCTTTATCCGATTCTAAAGGCCTGAACTTAATATCCTTAGCAGCCTTGAAATAAATAGGGAATTTAATCTTCTCAAGAGGATAAATACCAATAGCAGCCTTCTTTCTGTTTCTGCCATAAGTAACGTGTAATTTCTCCTGTATCTTAATAACCTGATCAATCTTATCAGGACTAAATTTGAAATTCTTCACAACAGCGCATGCAGTGTAAGGCCTAACATCCTTAACAGAACTATCAATAATTAATTTGAACCCAGACTTCTTTGCACTATACTTACGTAATCCTTTATCAACACCAGCAAAAGAAGAAAGTGCACGTGCAAAGCCCTGCTCAGAAAGCAAGTCTGGTCTGTTAGGAAATATTTCTACATCGATAGATGTAGAAGTAATCTCATCAAGGTCTGTACCCATCATGGATATTCTTTCAGCTAGCTCTTTATCCTTTAGCTTCAAACCTTTAGTTACACGTTTCTTATCTAAACTAATTGTAGGCACATCAAAAACCTCTGTATTTTGTGTCCCAAAAATCTCTCGATTTTTGAGGATATTTATTTCATCCAATATTTCATTTCTTTTATTTTCTTAATATCATTCCTATAAAGATCACGTAAATTACTAAAGTCAAAGTATTCAACAATACCTCTCTCTAGGCCTTGTCCCCATGCGAGAACAGGAACATCAATACCCCGCAATGGTTTTACAACCTCAGGTCTGAAAATTCCAGCACCACCAAGCTCAATCCATTGCTTCTTCTTAGGGTGGTAAACCTCAACCTCAAGACTAGGTTCTGTATAAGGAAAATGAGCGGGTCTTACTCTAACATCGCTAAAACCTAATTTAGTATAAAACTCTTTCAAATAACCAATCAAATGTCCAAGGTTAGCATTAGGATCAATAACAATACCCTCAACCTGGGAAAACTCAAATAAGTGCTTCCAATCAAGAGCTTCATTCCTATAAACTTTACCGACAGCAAAAACTTTTACTGGCAAATCTTCTTTCTTAAGCTTGGAAATAACCTCTGCAGACAACACCGTCGTATGTGTTCGTAGCAGATTACGTTTCGATTCATCTTCTGAAAAAACATAGCGCCATCCAGTAGAATCAGCATCACCACTTTCATGCATTTTTTTAACAGCATCAGAAAAAGATGGTAACCCACCTGATGCGGGATCATTAATATAAAATGTATCTTGCATTTCACGTGCAGGATGGTCCTGAGGAACAAAAAGAGCATCTAAATCTCTGAAAGCAGTCTGCACATGGTTTCCAGTCATTTCCTTAAAACCAAGTTCAAGCCAAACCTGCTTAATGTATCTTATAGCTTGATTAACAAAATGTCTCTTACCTGGAAACGTAGAAGGAACTTGAGCTTTAACATCATATTCCCTGAATTCCGATTTTTTCCATGAGCCAGAAACAATCATCTCAGGAGTAAGCTTCCCAATACTATCTTTAGAACCGCTCAAAGAATTTTGTTTAATAACTTCTTTCCCAAGCTTCGTTAATTTTATTTTCTTGTGTTTTCTATTATCAATTTTTACAATCTGCTTTCTTTTCTTGAGCTCATCAAAAGCATACTTCTCTTCATCAGACAATGAAGAGACTAAAACAGGAAAATCAAGATTCAAAAACTTTTCTTCTAAACTTGTCTGGCCCAATAGTTTCTTACCATAATCAGTAATACTAAAACATAGCTCGCCATCTTTCTCAATCTCGACAGCCATTTTCTTTTTGAGAGAACCAATACAAATATTGACTTCATCTTTCTCTAGACTAGAATGTTCAAGAATTTCAGAGACAGAAACCTTATCACGCCCCAACTTCTTTAAAGTCTCAAGAAACCGTCTCTCTGGCAAACCTTTCTTAGAATAAAGTATTCCGTTCTTGTCAAGAACAACAACATCTTCTGACTCTTCTTCAAGTTCGACGATTCCTTTGCCGGAAAGCCAATACAGTCCACGTGAAACTTCAATCTCTTTGAGACCGCTTTCTTTAGCAATGCTGTCAAAATCCTGCGTCTTTTCAAGTACTGGTAGAATCTTCTTTTCTATAGGGTGCAGGCTCCTCAAAATATTTTCAGCATCCATTGTAAAGAAAAGTGATGATTAATATAAAAAACTAATCATCTTTTTTTGGAGTTTGGGCAGTCTCTTCTTCAATAAGTCCGTCTTCCTTGAGTTCTTCTTCCATCTCCTTCTCTTCTGCTTTTGTCATTGGTGGTTTATTTCCAACAACTTCCATCTCATTCCAAGCAAGCTCAAAAAGTTGCTTTAGTGCATTTGCAAAGAAAGGAGTGTTAACCCAGATACCAACATCATATGTAGGATGAACGTCAGAGTCGTTCATGATCATGAAAATCATTTCCTTACCATCAACAATACAGAATCTTCCTGTATGAACGTCAGTATGCCTTACTTCTGCAACACCATCTAAATCCTTAACAGCATCCATTGCTTCATGGGTTATTGGCGCAGCAACTTTGATATCAACACCGCGTTTTTTAATCTCTTCAAAAGTGGCTTTCATACCCTCCACTTTTCTTATGAAGCCCGGTGTTGTTGTTAAAATAACAACTGACTCTTCAGCATTTCTTATTGTTAATTCAAGGTGGTTATACAGGTTATGTCTTCCTCTCAAACTTCCGGATAACTCTGTTGGCTCAATAAGTTCAACACCTTGTGAATGTAGAGTATTAAGCTCTGTAATAAGCTCAGTCTCTTTTAACTCGTTAAGCAGTGTAACTTTTTCTTCTGCTTCCTGACGCATATTTTTCTTTACTCTTTCAAGAACTTCTGTTGGCGGAACAGCGATGTATTTTATAGGTTTTCCAACCTTCATTATGACGAATCCTTTTTTTTCTAGGGATTCAAGAACATCATAGCTTCTTGATCTTGGAACGTTAGCGATATCAGAAAGTTCACCAGCCGTAGAAACACCTCTTGACAATAACGCAGCACAAATCTTTACTTCGTAAAGGTTCATTGAGAAATATCTCCTTAGTTTGTTCAAAAATTCTTCTTTAACAATCATTATCTTTC
>CAZOXV010000139.1:0-3850 GCA_964583935.1 uncultured Methanosarcinales archaeon
GCCATTATAATAATGAAAATTCCTAACATAACAGGCCAATCACTTTTTTTATTCATCTATTGTTTATTTATATTGTAACAGAATGCCGGGTCTCTTGGACGAAGTTAGAACCTGTTTACTCGCAGAAAACAGTGTTTTTTCTTACACCACTCCTGAACTTACCATACTGCAATAACAAAACACCTCCCATTTCTGAGAGGTGTTTTGCTTTTAGTCAGTTTTTTACCACCAGAATGATTCCCAAAACTCTCTCATCAATTCATCCTGTTTTCTGAAGTATTCTCTCATTGCCTTGTGTCTATCTATGGCATCTTGTCTCATCTCTAATATTTCTTCTTCAGTAATTGGAGTAGAGGTTGAATAAGTTTTCCATTTTCCATCTTCATACTTCGCATAGACTTCACTTCTTACACCCCACGGAGCTTCTATTCCAGTAGTCTCTGTATTCTGCACAACCTGATTGGTTTTTTCTTTACTTAGCCAATCTGACTGTTCTAGTAGATATAGATTGAAGCCAATACTGACCACCAGAATAGCTACCACTAATCCTACATAAGGTTGTTTCTTGAAGTATTCTTTTGTTTTGGAAAATATCTGCTTCATAAGACATTATTCAATCTCAATTTCTCTGCCAGCAGATAAAGATTTTTCTTTCTTCTGATGCTCAATCTTTAGTTCACCATCTTCATACTTTGCTTTAATGTCCTCTGCGTCAGCGTTTTCAGGAAGAGAGAATGACCTAGAAAATGAACTGAAGTTGTATTCATATCTAGAATACTTACCCTTCTTCTTGTCCTTTTTCTCTTCCTTTTTCTCCGAAGATACTGCCATCATTCCATTTTCAACATTTAGTTTAATGTCTTCTTTCTTCACACCCGGCACAGCCAAAGTTACCAGAAACTTGTCATCTTCCTCTTTAATGTTGACTGCTGGGACACTGACTCCCGTTGAAAGACTCCTGCCGTAATTATCTCTACCAAAGAAATCCTCTAAAAGAGATGGTAGTCTTGGGAAATCATCTTCAAAATCATTCCATTTTACTAGATTCATACGCAATAAAGTTAAACTAATAATTTATACATAAGACAAAACACACAACAGTCCTAAAACTTGGTGTGTCTGTCCCTAACTATTACGCACTCTCTGTGCAAGTCCTGTTCTAGGACTTAGATTGATTTTTAATTAATCTACTAACTCTTCTATTTTGTTGTAATTATCCATCCTCTAGAGAGCATCAAGCTTTTTGCTAGAAGATAGATGTTTGAAAAATTTCTTTTTCATATATTTATCGACTAGCAGTTATTAACTCAACACTCAGAAATGCTTACGACTATCACATCTCTGATACCATATATAACGAAAATAGGTTAAAAAGGTGTCATTATTTTTTATCTAAATACTTTCCTCTAGTTTGTTTCCTTTCTGGGGCTATGAAATTAGCAATGTTTTGTAGGTCAGGGTGTTTTTGAAGTTTCTTTCTCGCTCTTGAGAGCAGTAGCTTAACGGCATTTTCAGTTTTACCCATAATTTGTGCGATTTCCCTAACTTTTCTATCGCTTTGATAAAAATGGAGTATCACTGTTTTTTCATTATAAGATAGTTGTTGGATTGCTCTCCAAAGAATACTTGCCGACTCTTTATCTGCATATTTTTGTTCAGATGTAACCTCATCAGGAATATCACCAACAGATTCAATAGAAATTACTTTTGGATTACGATAATAATCAACCAATAAGTTATGAGCAATTGTTAAGAGATATGTTAAATATGAATATTCTCTAATTCTAAATTTTTTCCTATGTTGAAATGCCCTAATAAATGTTTCTTGCGTTAAATCTTCTGCCACATCTTTGTTGTGTCCTGTGCGATACCAAAAATGTGAATATACCTTATCAGCATATTTTTTATACAATTCTCCAAAAAACTCTGGATTGGTCTTTGAAGAGATAATATTTCTAATATCATCTTTGTTCATGACAAAATTATTTTATCATAATAGATTTAATGTAAGGAGTTCTACCGTCAAAGATACCTATTTTGAAAGGTGGCTTAGATTAGACCTAAAATCCTTGGCTGCCGCAAAAGGATTCGAACCGTCTCGGTCGCACTAGACTGGTACCATGTAAAAATATAGCTTGTTATATGATCTTTTTTGCGATATAGTTAAAATAATTATGCAACAACACCAAATGAAACTGGCAACAGAGCCATATAACAATATCGCATCGGGAAAGAAAGTAATCGAATCGCGTCTTTTTGATGAAAAACGTCAGCAGATTGCGATTGGCGACCAAATTATTTTCAGTGAGAATGATAAGCCAGAAAACAGTGTTGTAACAGAAGTTAAAGGGTTGTTGCGTTACCAAACATTCAAAGAACTTTTTGCAGACCATACTCCATCTTTATTTGGTGAAGATAGTCATGATTTACTTTTGACCCAGATAAAACAATTCTACTCTGATGAAGATGAGCAGAAATATGGTGTCGTTGGTATTCGTCTTGAACTACTTGACTAACCGCTACATTATATTGTAATGTTCCTACCGTACCCATCATCGGGTACGTCAACCTTTTTGTTGCTCAAGAAGTCACGTTGGCTTCCCTGCAACAAATCAAAGAAAGGAGTTCATTACAATGATACGAATACGAAGAGTTCAGCTCGATGACTTACCTGTTGTGACGGAGATGATGCACACGCATCTTGATCCGTTCTACGGTGGCGATCATCGAGCACATGCAAAGCGCATCGTCGAAACTGCCTCCAGAGGCAACAAGGATAAGAAGGGTCACTTTTCGGCTGAACAGTTGAGTATGTGGCCACCGAGAACAACCTCATTGTAGGTATTCTCAACTTCGTGTCCAAGTACCAAGGCACGGTCAAGATCAGTCCGTTGATTGTCCGTGAGGAAGCAAGGGGTAAAGGTGTTAGTCGTATGCTTCTTCAAAAACTCAATGAGTATGCGAAGAGGTACCGAGTCAGGCAGATCTACTGCACCGTCTCGGCGAAGAACACCCTCGCCTTGAGTTTCTTCTTGGCGCAGGGATATGTTCGGGCTGGGACTGCCTGTCGGCATTACCGCACTGACATTGATGAGGTGATGCTCTACAAAATCGTGGAGCACGATGGCATGTTCCCAGAGGAACGCACCATTTCGGTGCGACCACTGGAGAAGCAGGACGAACAGCAAGTTCGTCATCTCGTCATCAGTCGGTTGTCGTCCTACTTTAACGGTATCGATGACCGTTGGGTGACGGCTCTGTTTGATGGCTATGCCCGCAAGGGCACTCGCGATCCCAATGAGAAATACAAACTCATCTGGGTTGCGAAAGCTCCTGATGGAACCGTTCTCGGTGTTGCTGCGGCGACCCCGAAAAAGGGCGAGCCTGTCAAACTGATGCCGCTCGTTGCCGAAGACATCCAAGCATTTTCCGCTCTCGTAGCGGAACTGCCCAGTCATCTTCGGGAATACGGTCATAAACTCTATACTCATACCGTCCCAACGAGTGTGGAAGTTGAAACGTTCCAGCATCACGGCTGGCGCATCGAGGCAATGATGCCAGAAGCGTACAAGCGTGGTGTTGTCACACAACAATGGGGACTTGTCATGGAGAACACAGTTATGAGAATGATGCGCGTCAAACGTCAGTACTTTAATGCCATTCTGGCAGGCACGAAACCCCTAGAGGTCCGTGTCGGCTATGGTAATATCAAGGCCATCAAGAAGGGTGAGCACATCCGTCTTGAATGCGGTCGCCATCACGGCATCGTTGAAGTCGCGGAAGTCCGTGTCTACAAAACGTTCTCCGAGATGTTGAAGCATGAGAAGGCGGAACATATCGTCCCTGACGA
>CAZOXV010000140.1:0-3801 GCA_964583935.1 uncultured Methanosarcinales archaeon
CACTTTGTCATGTGAGTTATCTATTGTTGACTTAGACGACTCTTTCGCGTTAAAAACTATTTTTCGTAGATCTTCTTCATGCATATCAATTAGATTAGTTAAAAAATCCAAAAACTCATGTTTGTAATTAAATGCAGTAGAACTATCAAAAAGAAATGAATCAAAATAATTTACATTATCAAAAAGATTACATAAAACACGCGTATAATTAAAAACATGACAAGAAACTTTGTGCACAGATCTCGATTCAACATAAGATTTCAGAGAACCAATTGAAATTGGAATCATAGAATCATCGCTCATCGCGATAAGACGTACCGACTTCATGGTGAGAGTGAATAATCTGTGATATAAATAATTTATTAAGAGAATACAAACACAACTATACATAAAGATCTCAAATAAACCAAAACCTTTTTTAATTATATATCTTTGTTTGAAAACAATGAGGAAATTAAGACGGCTTAAGGCTTACCACAATCTTAAGCATCATTATAAGAAGGTTTCAGATTTTCTTAATGAAGATTCAATACTTAGCTGGATTGCAAATATAGCTCTTGCTTTCGTGCTTATTAAGTTTATAATATATCCATTCCTAGGGCTTATATTTGCAACACCATACCCGATAGTCGCTGTAGTTTCAGGAAGCATGGAGCACCACGGATCATTTGATGATTGGTGGGAATCTCCAACGCTACTCAATAACGGTAGGTCAACACAGGAAGAATATTATGGGAAGTATGGAATAGACAGAAACAACTTTCTTATGTTTCCATTCAGTAATGGTTTTAATACTGGAGACATCATGGTCTTAAGGGGAGCTGATAAGGAGAATATAGATGTTGGTGATATAATTGTTTTCCGTGCCCGTGAAGGAGAGCCAATAATACACAGAGTTATAGAAAAGAATATAAATGGTGAGTCAGTCACATTCAGAACAAAAGGGGATAACAACCCTATGAGTTACGATTTTGAGTCAGAAATTCCATATGAATCAGTCATAGGAAAAGCGATATTCCGAATACCATACCTTGGGTATGTGAAGATTTGGTTTTTCGGTTTGATTGATTTGATTATGGGTTAACAAATCTATTTTTGGTGTTAAAATGAAATTTTGTCCAAAATGCGGTGCTATACTTGTACCTAAAAAAATTGCTGGTAAATACATGTACGATTGTGGATGTGGCTATTCGGCGCCTGTAAATCAAGAGGATAAAATAAAAGAAGAAGTTGAAGAATCAAAAAAAATTGAAGTAATAGACGAGAGTAGTTCCGTCGAAGCAAATCCTCTTGTTGATGCAGAATGCCCAAAATGTGGTCACAATAAAGCTTACTTTTGGCTTGAACAGACAAGGTCTGGTGATGAAGCAGAAACAAAGTTTTTCAAATGCGAAAAATGTAAAAACATTTGGCGCGATTATGATTAGTCGATATCAACGTACATAAGTAAATAACACTGCTTTGCGAAGAAAGTTTTATAAATTGCATCAGGTTTTTTCGATTAAAATGGAACTAAACACGATATCTAAAACAAAAAACAAAGCTGTTTTTGAGATTAAAGGAGAAAGTCATACTTTTTGTAACGTTCTAAGAGATGAACTCTGGGAAGACAGTGATGTGACAGCTTCAGGTTACAGTATCAAACATCCATTAGTCGGTATTCCAAAATTCATTATTGAAACAAAGTCCAAGGACGTTGTATCAGTTTTAGAAAATACTTCTAAGTCAATCAAGAAAAAGGCTAATGATTTCAAAAAAGAATTTTCTAAAATATGATTTTTTCCTGAAGTATAATTTCATTATTCAATAATTCCTCTGACAATTCTTTGTCAATTTTTATCACTGTGCCAGAAAACAAAAATTTTTAAACTGATTTCTTTAAAAATGAAGTATGCCAAAATCACTCTCTAGGCAAGATGGAATGATTCTTGTTGATTTAGCAAAAAAAGCAATAGAGTCTGTATTTCTAAATGATAGTGTCGTCGCTGATGAAGATACTAAAAAAAGGTTTTCAGAGCCCTCTGGTGTTTTCGTCACAATACACAAATATGGAAAACTTAGAGGATGCATTGGTTACGCGAGGTCGGGCAAACCATTATATGAGACAGTTATAAATGCAGCAAAATCTGCTGCTTTCCAGGATACTAGGTTTATGCCATTAAGCAAAGATGAGTTTGCAAAGGTAGAGATTGAGGTTTCTCTAATAACTAATCCAATCATAATTAACAAAGAGAATCCAGTAACGGTATTAAACAATATTAAAGTTGGAAAGGATGGAATCATGATAAAAAACAGCAATTTCTCAGGACTTCTTTTACCACAAGCTGCTGTTGAATCTGCTTGGTCGTCTGAGGATCTTCTTAAATACGCATGCAATAAGTTTGGTCTTAACGAAAAGGCGTGGCTTGACCCTGAATCCAAACTTTACAAATTTAGGGCACAAGTATTCACAGATTAAGATTACTTAGGCAGACAATCAAATATCAAAATAATTTTATCAGTATGATAATCTTAAGTTTCTATTACTGTATTTAATCTATAAAATACATGACATCACATTTTTAAATCACGGGAGATTATATAGTACAATGAAAAACAGAGAAAGAAAGAAGATGATGGAGTCCTTCTATGAGGAACTCCAAGAGGAAAATATTTTTCCGGATATTGATGAGATTAATTTTAGATACTGTGAAAGTTCTGAGACGTATAAAATAAATAACAAATGGAGACGGTACGAAACAATCCAAGAAGTATTCGACGAAACTACAAAAACCATATTCAAAAGAAAACTGGGCGATGCATACAAGGTACATGTCAAACCAATTAATCCAGAACACAAGATAAAAGAGATAGTTGTTGTAGTTGAGAAGGGAAAGAAAAAGGAAGAACGAAAAATCAAAGCAATTGTTGACAAAACGATGAATCCGACGTTTGCTAAAAAACAATCTAAATATCTCGAAGGAACCCTACAACTAAGAAATCTTGATGAAGAGATGTTTGAAACTTTAAAAGAACTCCTCGACAGTGCAGAAAGAAAATTTTGTCATGTCATTGATCTTAGAGAAAAAGGAACTTCTGTAGACATAGACATGACATGCCAGCACGAGATAGGAAAGATTGCAAGAGCTATGCAAACAAAGTTTGGTGGAATACTGAAAATGGATTATAAACTGCACACAAGAGACCATCAAACACAAAAAGAATTATTCAGGCTTAATGCAACCGTAATTCTCCCAACAGTAAAAAAAGGTGAAGTCATAGAATTTGAAGATGATATCTTTCTAATCACTAAAATGACTAAGGAAATATCAGCACTTTCACTGCAAGAAAAGAAGCGAAGAAAAATACCGTTCGATGCTAAATATAAAAAAAAGAATTTTGATCACGTTTCAATTTCAACAGTTGTACCACGAATAGAGGCAATAGATCCAGAAACATTTCAACAAGAAGAAGTTGTTCCAATAAAAGAACAAGAAAAAAGTAAAATGAAAATTGGTAAAAAAATAAAAATCGTAAAATTCAAAAATAGATTATATCAAATTCCATAATTCAGAAATAAAGAACAATTAATTTGAACCATAAACAGGTCCACTATCATTGGAAAGATAAGTCGAATACATTCTTGTGTTCTCATTATTAACAATGTCATGACAACGATCCAACATCTCAGATCTAGATTTCCAATCTATAATCTTATCAACAACATCATCCATCCATTCCCAGGACATGTGAATATTCTCATTCTTCGTACCATAACCAACCGCAACTGCTCCACGCATTGAGCTTACTTTACCTATCTGA
>CAZOXV010000141.1:0-3792 GCA_964583935.1 uncultured Methanosarcinales archaeon
AAATAATTAGGATCCATTACTGTAAGAACATGGCGGGTTTTAGGATTTGGGTAAGACGTTCTTATGAACTCACCAATCCTGTGCTCCATTATCTCCATGTCTACTTCTCCATCTTTTATTATCTTCTCTCCGCCCTTCTTTTTAACTTGTGCTGTTCGTTTGGAAAAATCCTTCTCCCAACTACCTTTTGTGAAAAAACCATGTTTCACAAGCAATTCTGCGTTCTTTACGTCCTCAGCATCAGGCATACAAATGTTAATAGGAAATACCTTTAAAAATTTAATCATTAGAAGGCTTCATCCGGAATAAGTTATTTGTATACTGCCTTGGTGTGATTTCAAAAAATTAGGCGATTCATGCAACCTAATTTTTGTATTTTAAAACAGGCAGGATTTTATAAGTCCACCGCAGTATACGGATTACTTCTCCATAATCTTTTTAAAACGTTAACAACACCGCAATAGTATGAAAATCGCAGTATTTGGCACTGGATATGTGGGTCTTATCTCGGGGACATGCCTTGCAGAGCTTGGAAATGAAGTCGTATGTGTTGATGTAGACAATGAGAAAATAGAACAGCTTAAACAAGGAAAGCCAACAATCTACGAGCCAGGACTAAGCGAGATGATAAAACGTAACTCAGAAGATCAAAGACTTGTTTTTACAACTAATTCTGAAAGAGCAGTAAAAGAAAACGATATCATCCTAATTTGCGTAGGAACGCCACAAAAAGAAAATGGCGAAGCAAACCTTGATTTTATCTTTACAGTAGCAAAGACTATTGCAAAAAACATGAACGGATACAAAATAATTGCTACCAAATCAACAGTTCCCGTAGGAACAAACCACAATATAAAGGAAATTGTAGCCAGCATGAGTGATGAGAAGTTTGATATAGCATCAATTCCAGAATTTCTCAAAGAGGGCACAGCCATAAAAGATTTCATGAATCCTGACAGGATTGTTATAGGAACTGAATCAAAGAAAGCAAAAGAAATATTACACGAGCTCTTTGAGCCTCTTGAGAGGATATATCAGCCTATTCTCCACACAGATATATGTTCAGCAGAAATGATAAAATATACTGCTAACTCTTTCCTTGCCATGAAGATCTCATTCATAAATGAGATTGCTAATCTCTGCGAGAAAGTCGGCGCAGACATCAAAGAAGTCTATAAAGGGATTGCTCTTGATAATAGGATAGGACACAGATTCCTTCAATCAGGTATAGGTTATGGTGGCTCCTGTTTTCCTAAAGACATAAGAGCATTAATCATGACAGGAAAAAATCATGGAGCAGATTTGATGATGCTTGATGCAGTAGACAACGTTAACAAAAAACAGAGGTTTGTTGTTGTTGATAAGCTTGATAGACTACTTGATGGTGTTGAAGGAAAGACTATAGCAATCCTTGGACTTGCTTTCAAGCCGAAGACGGACGATATTAGAGAAGCCCCTGCAATAGACATAATTCTTAAACTTAAGCAGCTTGGAGCAAGTATAAGGGCATTTGATCCAATTGCTCAGGAGAACGCCCAGAAGATCCTTGATGATGATATATACTACGCAGAAGATCCATATGATGCTTTAAAGGGAGTTGACGCAGTAGTCATCGCAACACAATGGGATGAATTCAAGGGATTGAGCAGAAAGAAAATGAAAAAATTAATGAGAAATCCCGTTGTCATAGACGGAAGGAATGTTCTCGATAAGAATTTATTCATAGAAGATGGTTTTGCCTACGAAGGAATAGGAAGATAAGATAACCATGTCAGATTCCGCGGATTTCTACTATGTCAATATACTGCTCCAAAATTTCTTTTATCTCACGCAATTCTTGAGGCGTGTATGGACTTTTATCTTCAAAGTCAGGATTCAGAGTTTTCTTATTGACAAATTGTTGTATAACGTGCTTTCTTGAGCCCTCAAGAAGCTTTCCCAATAATTCAAATTTCTCTACAGGAAAAAGTTCAGGAACAACTGTCGTCCTAAACTCATAATCCACATTAGAATTCATAATGAGCTCAATAGATCTGCGTATATTCTCAAAATTAACAGGAACACCAACAGTTTCTCTATAATGAAGCTCATCAACACCCTTAACATCCATTGCGATAAAATCAAGGTAAGGAAGAAGAGACTTTAATGCTTCAGGATTAACTCCATTGGTATCTATCTTCACATTATACCCTTTTGCTTTGAGTTTCTTAACAAAAGCAAGTAAGTCCTTATGTATTGTCACCTCACCACCTGTTATAGAAACAGAATCTACAAGATTTTTTCTGGCGTCGAGTAAATCCATAACTTCATTTTCTGTGAGCTTTGGGTTAGGCAAAGAAAATTTAGGATCAATATCTTCTAGAACCAACTCAGGATTGTGACAATAATGGCATCGAAACATACACCCAGACGTAAACAAAATAGAAGAAAGTCTGCCTGGAAAATCAATAGTACTAGTCCTCTGGATTCCCGCAAAAATCAAAATTCACACCCAAAAAAATTATTTATGAAGACAAAAAAGAAATAAAAATAAAAAATAGGATTAACAAGTTTTAAGAGCAGAACCCTCAGAAGAAGGAAAATCATCCATGCTTTTCAAAGCTACAGATGTCTTAAGGCTTCTTTCTTCATTAAAAGCAACTCTATCCTTAAATTCCGCTTTTTTTCCAAGATTCCAATTCTGTACAGGTCTATGATAACCAACAACCCTGCTATAAATTTCACATTTTCTTCCACATTTCACTTAAATCACCTCTTGTGCTCTCGCACTAACACTACTTTCTTCAGATTTATTTCCTTCTTCACTAACTTCACTAACATCAACATCGTATGGACAGGTCTCATGCTCACCAGGTATATAGCCATGCTCTGGACAAATACTGAATGTAGGAGTTATTGTAAAGTAGGGAAGACTGAAATTGTAAGCAATCTTCTTTACAAGCTCCTTACAGGCTTTTACATCTGTTATCTGTTCACCCATAAAACCATGGAGAACAGTGCCACCAGTATACATACACTGAAGCTCGTTCTGCAATTCAAGAGCCTCAAAAATATCCTGAGTATGACCAACAGGAAGCTGTGTTGAATTTGTATAGTAAGGCTCCTCATCGCCAGCAGTTATTATGTCAGGATGGGTTTTCTTATCAATCCTAGCAAACCTATAAGAAGTACCTTCCGCAGGAGTAGCTTCAAGATTATACATATTACCCGTCTCTTCTTGGAAATCACTCAATTTATCACGCATAAAAGCCAATACTTCCTTAGCAAACTGCTGGCCTTCTTTAGTTGTGATATCTGTATTAAGGAAATTCTTAAGAGATTCATTCATACCAAGTATCCCTATAGTATTAAAATGATTATCAAAAGTTCCAAGATAACGCTTAGTATAGGGGAGAAGCCCATTTTCAAGATTGCTGTTTATCACTTTCCTTTTAATCTCCAATGATTCCTTAGCAAGTTCCATCAAAACGGATATTCTTTCAAAATAGTCTTCCTTGTCTTTTGCTAGATAACCAATTCTTGGCAGATTAAGTGTCACAACACCTATGGAACCAGTCATCTCAACACTACCAAACAGACCACCACCACGTTGTTTCAATTCCCTCAAGTCCATTTGCAGCCTGCAACACATACTTCTGACATCTGACGGATCAAGGGAAGAATTTATGAAATTCTGGAAATAAGGAATACCATACCTTGCAGTCATCTTAAACAAAAGCTCAGCATTCTCAGAGTCCCAATCAAAATCTCGTGTTATGTTGTAGGTGGGTATTGGGAAAGTGAAAATTCTGC
>CAZOXV010000142.1:0-3788 GCA_964583935.1 uncultured Methanosarcinales archaeon
CTAGTTTATGTTGAATCAGATCCTTATGAGGTAAGGTTAGAGAAAAATGGAGAGCATATTATATTAACACCGAGCGGTCTTAGTGAGTGGCAAGATTAAGGGGGTCAGAGATGAAAATATTTTTAGATGATGAGTATATAATAACTTCTAATCCTACAAGTTACACTTTGAGTAAATATAGTAGAGATAAAGAGGGAAAGTTGAGTTATTCCAGTCCGTCTTATTGGTCAACATTTGAAGGATTGTTTAAAGACTATGTAAGAAAGAAATTGGGATCAGCAGAGAACATAGAAACTTTAGCAGAAATTGTGGTAGAAGAGAGAAAATTATATAGAAAAATAGAGAAATTAGCAGAAAAGTTAGATATTGAAGTCCAGACAGGAAAAGAACCAAAAAAAGAAGAAGTGGAAGGCATAGAGATGGTGCTTAAATAATGAAGAAGTTTAATCTCTTTGAACAAATTAGGGCGAAAGATGGGAGTAAATTAGAGGGCATATTTACAGTTAAGAGATACAGCATAGCTTATGATGATGTGTTATATCTTATGGAAGTTGAGGGCTGTTATAATGAAAAAGAGTTCGAGAAAATAAAGGAGGAAGAAGATGTTTAATAAAATAAAAAGTTGGTTTAAAAGAAAAGAAAGAAATTATCCAGAAACACCTGCTCAAACATATCAATTATTAATGAATCAAATGAAAAATGATTATGGATTAAGTGATCCTCATATAGCGATTCATCTGCATTTGAATAACTATAGAGTAGAAAAAGAAGAGATTAAAAATGCTATTAGATTGTTAAAAGATATCAATGCAGAAGATGATAGCTTTGAATTAAAAATGGATGAAGATAGCGTGAGAGCATCAAGAGATTGCTTTAATGAGTTCTTAGTTTTTCTTGAAAACCCAGACTGTTATATTGATTTAACATTAAAAGAGGGGGAATAAGATGGATATAGAAACTAAAGACAATTTCAAGAATTTATTAGATGAATTGACTAAAGAAGCCAGAAAATATGATGTTTATCGAGTTTATGAGATAACAGAAAAAGTTGGTGCTGATAGTGTTTTAGGTCATTTTGGGCAGGAAGCAGAGAAAGTAAAAGGAGAAAATAATAGAGACAATAGAAGGCATTATTGGATAGTAGAAGATGTTTATAAATATAAAGGTCTCACAATAGTGTAATAACACCACAAAGCAGTGGTAAAAAAGCGTTGGTAAAAAATGGAAATTAACATTGGTATTCCAGTATATAATGAAGAGAACACCTTGCCTAAAACGATTAATTATTTGAAAAAACAGCTTGAAGTAAGCGATATAAAAGCAAAATTCTTCTTCTGCCTGAACGGTTGCACTGACAATTCAGAAGAAGTAGTGAGAAATCTCGATTGTGAGAAGGAAGTATTATTTTCTAAAAATGGTAAGATTAAAGCTCACAAGAGGATTGTAAGCCGTATAAAAGAATTAAATAACAGGAATTTCACAGTATTCATGGATGCAGATACATACGTACCATTATACTCTATAAGAAGGCTTATTGAAGAATTGAATAATCGTAGAAAACTTCGAATTGTATCAGCGTATCCGGTTTCAATAAGACCTAGAAACATTAATCTCATAGAGAAATTTTGGTATGAAGTTATCAATATCAAAAGGCATTATCCGAAGGTGGAGATTTCAAAGTATGATGTAAGCCATATCCACGATGAAGATAACGAATGGCTCAGCCAATCTAGAATATACATTCACGGGAGACTTTTCGCACTCAAGAATGTTAACGACTATCACTTCCCGCGAGAAGATTCTGAAATAATAGGCGACGATACATTATTGAGTCGTATGATAATACATAAATATGGTAAAGGATCGTTGAAAGTATTATTCGATGTCAATGTTAAATCACAAGGTCTTTGTAATCCGAAGTTATACATCAAATACTGGCATCGGATTCTAGCAGACGTTGAAATTATCAAGAAGGAGTATCCTGAAATCGGTTATTTGAACACTTTATCAGAGACTAAGATGAATTGGAATTACATATTCCTACAAAGTAAGAATTTTAACGTTATGTGGAAGGCGACATTTTTTTGGGCTTTAAAGAAATTTATGATTCTAACATTTTCTTTGAAAAAGAACAATATCGATTCTAAAAATCTATGGACTTATAAAAACAAGCAATTGGAGGATTTGATAGTTGATGACAATTAGGATTTGCATACAGAACGCTCAACTACCGACTCAAGTTGGTGGTGCTGAAAGATCTATTCACAGTCAATTAAGATTTCTAGCGCAAGATGAAGAATTCGAGACACATCTTATAGTACCAAAAGTAGATGAAAGCGAGAAGTAATTCATGTACAAGGATTTAGAGACTATGAATATAAAAAACCACGAAGTCGACATCAGCGAATTGAAGATTGAAGGCGAGAGCTCTATGAAGAATTGCGACTTGTGGCACTTACAATCAGCAAGACTCGGTATTAAAGCTTCAGAGATTCATAATAACGAGATTTTTGACATGGTAATAGCGCACTATTCAACAGACTTGGTTTTCATGCCAAGGGATACTATTAAGGTGTATCACATCCACGGAGTACCAAGCGTATACCAAACTATCAATGATAACGCGATACGAATAGCCGACCATCTAATATCTCACACTAGGCAGAATGCTCAAGCATGGTCTAAACTCCATGACTTGGAAGATTCAGAGATAGAAGTAATACACCTAGGGATTGATTGTGAAAAATACTCTGACAAAGGAGTGGTTCGTGATAACGATATAGTATTCGTAGGAAGACTTATTCCTAACAAGGGTGTAGATCTTTTATTGAAGGCTGTGAGTGATTATGATAAGAAATTGAACGTCATAATAATAGGAGATGGTCCTGAAAAGGAATCTCTTAATAAGATAATCTCCGATGAGAATCTTGTTAACACCAGAATAGTCAGTGGGATGAGTGATGAAGAGGTTATCAGAGCTTATAATAAGTCAAAAATAGCAGTTTTCCCCTCAACCAGCAAGGAGGGAATCATACTATCAATGCTTGAAGCGGCTGGATGCGGTTGTGCTATTGTAACAAGCGATTGTTGTGGAATGCCTGAATTCACAGGTGGACAATCGTTATATGGAACTCTCGTAAAGCCAGGGGCTGTTGAAGGTATCTCTAAATCAATAGCTGAATTAATCGAGAACGAAAGTTATAGGAATCAGCGTGGCAAATCAGCATCTTTAAGAGTTAGAAATGTCTTCAGCGAAGATAGGAGTAATGAAAAATTGAAAAAATATTACAAGAGGGTTTTTATATAAAATGGAATTTGAAGATTTGAACATTAAAACACTTGATTACATAGTAAGGTTCAGGGATCATCCTGAAACTATTGAGAAGTTGAAAAGCGACGAATTCCTATTCCATCACTTCCCTGAATGTGAACTAACGGAAGATTCAAACCCTGACTTAACAGTTAATAGGGATTACCAAGGTGATGAAAACCTTCGGTTAAGAGAAGGCGGTTTCGATTACAAGGAAGCTCACCATCGGGATATAGTTTCAGTTGCCGAATACATTCTTGAAATCCGAAGGCAGGTTGACCACGGATGGTATAAGATAGCATCATCTACAGCTTCAGACGGTGAGAACGCTGTAACATTCTTCGGTGGAGCTACTAATCTTGGTAAGACAACTAGCGCTTTGGAAGTTTCAAAGTACCATGGTTTCAACTTGTATTCCGATGAGAAGACAATATTTGATCTGTATAATCAGAATGTAATAAGCGGTTGTAAGTCGATA
>CAZOXV010000143.1:0-3785 GCA_964583935.1 uncultured Methanosarcinales archaeon
GGTACTTATGGTTTTACTGCATCTTTCAATGTTGAAGATACTTTTGGTAATGTTGCTTCAAAAACTGGACAAGGTTCAGTTGAAATGGTTGATTCTGTTCCAGAGATAACTTTTTTTGGTTCTTCTATGGAGCACGATGATGTTTTCTATGGTGCAAAGCAGTATATTAACGTACGTCTTGAGTTTAATTCAAAAGGAGTTCCTATAGATAAGAATGATGTAAGAATCAATGCTAATGGTGTTGGTGCTGCGAGCAATGTGCCTGCAACAGTTTGTACTGATGAATTTTGTGAATGGAATCTTACCAGAACTTCTGGTTCATATAATGATGGTAGTATACTTCTGCGGAGCCTTGAAGATAAAGTTGGGAATGAACTTGATTTGGCTCAACTTTCTTCTAAGTTCAAATCTTTTGATGTTGTTATCAACGAAAATGAACCACGTCTCCTCTCTATAAAAATCTCAAGGCCCGATGATGATGCGGAAGGTATATGGGTCTCTTCTTGCGACTTGGACGAGGGCGATTATAGTTCAGATTCAAACTGTGAGAGTTGTTCTTATGAAGATTCTCCTGTACCAAATAATAATAACTGTAACTTTGAAACTTTCTGGGATCACAGAACTACATACTTTGAAGAAGGCAAGTTTATTGATATCTCCATAGAGATGACTGATGCTATTGCTGGCTCTGCTTTTATTGACGTTTCTGCTCTTCTCGATAGTGGAGATAGAGACGAAGGTAGATGTACTAATTCTGATGATGTTGTTACATGTGAATGGGACAGCATAGGCCCATTAGAGCCTTCCACTTCTAGTTTTGATTTATTCATGACTGGAATTGGTGGCGTTGAGCATAGGTTCAAGGTCCCTTTTGCGGGATATAATTTCCAAGGAAGCGGTGATGTCTGGTCTTCTGCTCTTGTTGATGAACAATCTCCTGAGAGGGTAAG
Organism: uncultured Methanosarcinales archaeon; assembly: GCA_964583935.1. GTDB lineage: Archaea > Nanobdellota > Nanobdellia > Woesearchaeales > CAZJJJ01 > CAZJJJ01. The sequence goes on from CAZOXV010000143.1 coordinate 951, forward strand.
CAGAGAATGGCTGAGTCTTACAAATGTAAGGCAAACTAGTGTTGTTACTTTCACTCAAAATTCCGGTTCTGATGCAGATTTGATGCATGTTTCTCCTAGTTGTATTGCTTACGATGAGGATGGCGAAAGAGTCGGTATTATAGACAGAATTCGTGGTGAATTCTTTGATAACACTTATCTAATGGACGTTCAGTTCAGACAATCTGAGTATACTGGTGATACTTTAGAGGTTAATTGTACTTTTGACACAAGAAGCTTGTCGGGAAATAGTGTATTTTCAGACTCTGTCGATGCTTCATTCGATATTGAATTTTTTGATTCTCCACTGGGAACACCTAGCCAAGAGATTCAGAATGAAATTGATTATTATGTTGATAGACAAAATGGCTTTACGAAGTTCGTAGGCCAGTTAAATACTCTTTTACGCATGGTCACGAAGCTTTGCAATGTTGGCTATACACTTGTTGGCGTTGTAACTACATTGTCTGGCATCGTTGATCTTTTAGATACGCTTGGTTGGATGACTTTTGGTGCAGGTACTGTTGGTGCAAGGGCGGTCCAAATATCTCGTGAAGGTGTGAGCTTTGCTCAAGGTTCGCTATTCCAAATTATAGGTGCTTCTTGTGATGCAGTGACTTGCCAATACTGTGATGGCAGTTTTTTGGACCCAGGATCATTCGGTGCTTTTTGTGAAGCATATCAACCTGTTCTACACAACTTTGTAAATGCAGATGAATATCTTCTTGGTCTGATTGGCAAAGAGGAAGATGGTACTCTTGGTGGAATTGGCGAATCTTATGCAGAGAACACTGCTCAGTTAGTTGATAGGAGTTTGAATACTGAAGATAGTATAATTTTAGCTTTTCTCACTGTATGTCCTAAAGATATCTTGCTGGGTCTTGAGAAGCAGAGGCAGATTAATTGCGGATATGTAAGATGTTTACAAGAACAAGTTCCAACAGGCGAAATGACTGTTAATGATTGTAAACTTTCAAGATCTCAACTAATGTGTGATAGGGTTGCTGGAGAGATTTGGTCCATCTTGCCGTGGGGACGATTTATGGATATTCTGGACACTCTCCTTGGTGATCTTATAGCAAATCCTGGATTCTGGATTGGTCTTGGTTCTCATGGGGTATGTACCGCTGTTTGTGCTGCACCTGAACCTGGGTTTGGATGTGAATTTTGTACTGCTACATTGCAATTTGTAGGAATAGTTGACAAAGTTGCTGAATGGACACTCTTCTTTACTGAAGGTGGCATGGATGCTTGGAGTGAATCTTGGGGAGATATGAATGCTTGTGCTGGTCTTGAAGGATTTGAGAGTAGCTGGGGCGATGATGATGAGGAAGAAGAGGATGATGAGTAATTCGCTTAATCAAGGTGTATTAATATGAAAAGATCTATAATGTTCGGATTTGCATTTGTTTTCCTGTTTGTTTTGTCTTTTTTTATCTCTGCTGAAACTCAAGAAATAATTCCTCCTGATTATGCTGAATATATAACATATGATTCTGATGATGAGAGGGTCTCCATCTATTACGAAAGAGATGGTTCTTGGTATTACCGCCAATATAATGATGGTGACTGGTCTGAGGAAGTTTCAAGTGGTTTGGATAGAGATGAAATTGAAGAGGGAACAAATGCTATAGATCCCGCAACAGATGTTGAAGATGCTACTTCTTTTTCTTTTGATCCTGATGCAAAAACGATTGTTCGGTCTGAAGACGGTGATGGCACTACACCAGTTACTGGAGCGAGCCCAGGGCAGGATAGAGATACAATAGACTTGGATAATGCAGGTGAGGGAACTAATCCAGATTCTTTTTATGTTGATGGTGTCTTGTATTATTCTTACGAAGAAGATGGCAATATCTATAATGTTAATTTGGAGACTGGTGAGATTTTTGATGAGGATGGTGTTGAGATTTTTGTCAGCGATAGTCGTAGGCAAGAGCTGTTCTCTGGCGCACTCCAAGATAATTTTGATGCTTTTTTTGAAGTCGGTGATGAAGATGGTGCTACACCCAATCATGAAGGCGCATTGGAAATGTTAGAAGAACTTGATGCAGATGACCGTCAAGTTCTGTTGGCTGACATGGATGGGCCCACTGCAGAGGCTCTACTTAACGCTGTCGAGAACAATCTTGAAGGCGATGAAAAAGCGTATGCTTTGGAGGATATTGTAAATTCTGTTGATATGGATGATGCAAATCCTGAAGTTTTACTTGCTTTGCGAGATTTTGCGAGAAGAAATTTTGACGAAGAAGGTGATGCGGATACTGTGAAAGACGTAGTGAAAGCATACAGAACTCAAGCTTTCAGGGAGAGAATGCTTGGTACACCTATGCTTGAGACTACAAAAAGTGTGGCGAGTCTTTACAATAATATATATAGACTTTTTGGTGCGGACGTTATAGGCCAAGAATGGAGAGATAACTACCTCGATTGGAAACGAGAAAATATGGCGGGAAATGGTTTCACTGCATTATTTGGTGGGCGTGAAGTTCTAACAGAAGTTTGCTTCAGAGAACAATGGGGTCTTGCAGGAGACCATCGCGATGCTGATGTTAATACGGGTGGTGTATGCCGAGATGCATGCGTAAGGCTTACAGCAGAACGTCTTGATCATGGTCAAGGTGTCTTTGATGGAGCCTCAGGAACTACATCTTCATACACTTACAAGATAACATACATCGTTTCTCCACCACAATGTGATGAGGATAGAGTTACTGGTGACGATGATGATGAATGTAAAGATTACTGGGAATTTGATGTCAAACTGGACGAACACGTTTTAGTAGATGATGCTAAAGTTGAGTATGGTAAGAGACG
>CAZOXV010000144.1:0-3774 GCA_964583935.1 uncultured Methanosarcinales archaeon
TATAAACGTGTTCCACCTTTTTTTGACACCTTCGAATCCAAATATCGGCTTTTTTCGGAAAGATGCATTCCCGAGTACAATTTGGACCGTAGCTATCTTGAATTGTTAAGGGAAGTAAAAGAAACGCTTACAGCACACAAAAGGAGTCCAATTGAGTTTTCAAGAAAGGACCAATTTGTTATCTGTTCCGATGATTATGAGTTAAAGGTACTAAAGCTTGAAGATATAAAAGGGTTTGTTTCAAAAACGAAAGAATTTTTTAATATGGTTGATTCTCTTGTAAAGGAACTTGAGAGAAAGGATTTTGATGAGAGCAAAGAGAAGTAAACAAAGAATAATAATGGGTTGAATTTGTAAGGGTTGATTGATTATGGACGAAGAGCTTACCGACATTTTTTCAAACGCTGTTCAAGAGCTTAAACGAATAGATCATATAATATTTGTCACGCTAAAATATACAAGAACTGTTGATGTTCTGAAATCAATTATACAAAGAATGATTGCTGCGATTGATTTTATTCTTGATCTCATTCTCGAATATTACAAACTTGAAGGTGAAATTGACTCTTATCAAACAAGTCCAGGACTTAAGGTTGATCAGATAAGGAATCTCACAAACGATGACAAAATTCTTGAGATGCTAGACTTCTATCTTCTCTTACGGAAAGCTACACGTGCAGAGTATGAGACAATCAACGAGTACAAGCGTCATGTTGGTATGGTTATGACTGACATGTCGGGAAATGAGCTTATAATAAACATTGACACTGTTACGGAATATTACCATACTCTCAAGGAATATCTTGAATATGTGAGAAATTTTGTTTCATCTGAAGAAAAATAGTTTTCTTACATATCCCGAAAGGTTTATAAATAGTCTCTAATTTCTCAGACTATTAACCCGAGTTCGAGAGAGCGTCCAAGGGTAAAGCTGATTCATTTTGCTTTTTCTGGTGTTCTCGTTTTGATTGATTAAAATGGAAGATAAAACAAACAAAAATTCAAATCAAGAGAACTATAGACATTTAGTTAGGGTTTCAAGTACTGATATAGATGGTGCAAAGACTGTGCTATATGCTCTTACAAAGATAAAAGGAGTTAGTATAATGCTCTCAAATGCACTTTTGTCTGTTTCTGGCATCCCTAAAGATAAAAAAGCAGGAACATTAACTGAAGAAGATGTTTCTAAGCTAAATGATATTATCAAAAATCCACTAAAACATAACATTCCTGAATGGCTTCTTAATAGAAGAAAGGACTATGAGACTGGTGAGAATGTTCACTTAGTTTCTGCAGAACTTGATTTCACTAAGGATAACGATATAAAGCGTTTGAAGAAGATAAAATCCAATAGGGGTTTGAGACATGCTTGGAAACTTCCTTTAAGAGGTCAAAGAACGCAGTCTAACTTTAGAAGATCAAAAGGGAAAGTTACTGGTGTTAAGAGGAAGAAATAATTTTCATAATCGCTTAAGGTAATAAAGATGGGAGATCCAAGAAAAAGAAGAAAGAATTTCGCAAGGCCTTCAGTTCTATGGAATGAAGCTGTTCTGGCTACTGATAAAGAGATTCTAAGAGAATATAAGCCAAAAAATAAAAAAGAAATTTGGAAGATGAACTCTTTTCTACAGAATATCAAGGATCAGGCAAAAGGAATAACTTCAAGGCTTGGTACTGCACGAGCTGAGCAGGCTATGCATGAAAAAGAACTTCTTATTGCTAAGGTTAAGAGATATGGTCTTATCCAGAAGGAAGATGTTGGACTTAGTGATTTGTTAAATTTGACTCTAAGAGATGTTATGGATAGGCGTTTGCAAACTGTTGTTTTCAAAAAGAACCTTTCAAAGACCGTCTCTCAAGGTAGACAATTTATTGTTCATGGCCATGTTAAGGTGGCTGGTAAAAAGATAACATCACCTTCTTACTTAGTATCATCTGAAGAGGAGAACTCAGTTGATTTTGTTGCAAAATCTCCTATGAGTAGTCCATCTCACCCTGAAAGAGGCGACGTTTCTCCTGAAGTTGTTGTTGCTTCTGCAAAGGCTACTGAGGAGGTAGCTAAAACAGAGAGCGAGGCTGAATCTAAATCAGAGACAACAGAAGAAGTTTCAGAAGCTGAAGAAAAGGCAGAGGAAGTCTCTGAGAATACTGGTGAAGAATTAGCAAAAGAAGAGAAGGGAGAAAAAGAAGAAGAGTCAGAGCAAAAATCAACAAAAGAAGCTGAAGTAGCTAATGAATCTGAAGATAAATCTGAAGAGACAGAGAAAGAGGCTTCCAAAGATTCAGAGAAATAACTCACATTGATTAATCATTAAAGTAATAGACTGATAAAAAATGGCTGAAGACGCAAAAAAGGAAGGACCTGTAAAGGCTAAGGTTGAAGAGACTGTAAAGAAAGCTCCTCAAAAGGAAGAATCTAAGGTCTCAACTGATTCCAAGGAGTCGAAGGATTCTAAATCTCAACCGTCTAGAAATACTAGAGATAACTCTAGGCCTTCAAGAGATAGAAGAGCACCTATTAAATGGGGTATTGCTTATATACGTTCGTCTTACAATAACACAATAATTCACATTACTGATATAACTGGTTCAGAATCCATTTTCAAGATAACTGGTGGTATGGTTGTCAAATCAGATAGAATGAAACCATCACCTACTGCTGCAATGATTGCTGCTAAAGCTGCAGCCGATGCTGCTATTGAAAAAGGAATTACAGGTTTGAATATAAAGATAAGAGCTCCTGGAGGACATCAAGGACCTAGTAATCCCGGACCTGGTGCACAGGCTGCTGTAAGAGCCCTTTCAAGAAAAGGTATAAGAATTGGTTTGATTGAGGACGTCACACCTGTTGCTCATGATGGTTGCAGGAAGAAAGGCGGAAAAAGAGGAAGGCGTGTTTAAATGAAAATTGCTAAAATATCTGATAAGAACGATGTACTCGCATTCTCTATAGAGGGTGCTAAGGTATCTTTTGTTAATGCTTTGAGACGTACAATACTTAATGATGTTCCTACAATGGCGATTGAAGATGTCGAATTTAGAAAGAATACATCCGCTCTCTATGATGAGATGATTGCACTAAGACTTGGTCTGCTTGTGCTCTCAACGGATTTAGATTCCTATGAATTCCCAAGCGATAAAGTTCCTAAGGACAGTGCAAAAGCGTCACTAAAGTTAACTCTCTCTGCAAAAGGTCCTAAAACAGTTTATGCTTCAGATATAAAATCTGCAGATCCAAAGGTTAAACCAGTACATGGAAAGACGCCAATTGTCAAGCTAATAGAGGGCCAAGAGCTTGAATTTGAAGCTACTGCTGTACTTGGCAGAGGAAAGGAGCATGCTAAATGGTCACCTGGGCACGCTTATTATATGCATGAAGCTAAGATAACAGTAAATAACGATTCAGAATTATTTGAAGACTACAAGTCATCATATCCTGCTGAGATATTCAAAGATGGCAAAATCGACAAGTCACTTATCGTAAAGAATAATCTTGTCGACGCTGTTGAGGGTGTTAATGAAGACATAGTAAATGTTGAGTTTAATCCCAATAAGTTCATCTTTACTGTAGAATCTTGGGGACAGCTTAGTCCTAAAGATATGGTAGAGAGGGCGCTTGATTATATGGCAGATACTGCTGGTGAGTTTGCGAAGCAGGTAAAAGATATGAAGTAGACTTATATCGCTTCGTTTGCTCTTTTTCACATTCATATGTGGGAGTGCCGGAGCGGTCAAACGGGCACGGTTGAGGGCCGTGTGGCTTAGTGCCTACGC
>CAZOXV010000145.1:0-3739 GCA_964583935.1 uncultured Methanosarcinales archaeon
TATCTTTTTTATCTTGTCGACGATAAGAATAATATCTTCTTTGTTTTTCTTTATGCCTGCATATTCAAGTATTCCATTTAGAAGTTTTCTATTATTAAGCTCAATCGTGTAATCAAGACTAAACCTATCAAAGACTGCTTTGGATATCGCAAGCATCTCTGCATCTGCCATCATAGAACTAGAACCAACAAGATCTACATCGCACTGCCAGAACTCCCTATATCTTCCAAGCCCTATAGGACCATCACGCCAGACTTTATCCATCTGGTAGCGTTTAAATGGCTTCTTTAGTTCAGGATTCATACCTACAACACGCGCAAAAGGCACTGTCAGGTCATATCTTAATCCCAACTCTCGTTTCCCTTGATCTGAGAACTTGAACGTTTCCTTAAGAATCTCAGCACCGCCAGCATATTTAGAGGCAAGAACGCTAAACCTCTCCACAACAGGAGTGTCCAAAGGATTATATCCATAACGCTCGAAGATTTCTCTAAGCACAGACATAAGTCTGTTCTTCTTTATAGTCTCTTCAGGAAGCGAATCCTTCATCCCTTTTGGAAGTTCTAAAGCCATTACATCACCAAGATTACTATAAATTACGTATTCATTATAAAACTTTTCGAATAAAGATACTAAAACAAGAAGAGAAAAGAACATGTCGCCTTCTCGCTAGGCCTATATTTTGTTGGAAGAGCCTGCGTGCCCGTAGGGCGCAACCCCTGCGACGGCTTCTCAATCACTATTTTAATAACTCAACCTTATAACGACAATTAGATAGAAAAATACAAAATATCATATAAATAAAACCATCAGTGGTCCGCTCATATCAAACGTCTTCTCAACTATATTCCTACAAATAACAAGTTCTTCAGAAGGAGATCTAGCTATCATCTCATCAAACTTCTTTCTGAGCTTGTATCTCTCATCACCAAAGCTTTTCATCTTCTCAAGTTTGAACTTATAGAAAATATCGTAAAATTCTCCATAATATTCACAAACCTCTCTAAAGGCATCCATAGCCGACATGGGATTCTTCGAGTTAGCATAATCACGAAATTCATCACCAATTTTTTCAAGCTGTTCTACAATAAAATATAGTGCAGTATTTTTCTTGAAATCTTTTGATATCTTAAGAAAAGCGTTCCGATTAACAGCTCTCCTACAATAATCTGCAATCTTATTCACATCCTTATCAAGCAATGCCGTCTTCTTCAACATCTCACCATCCTTCATATTATCCCGTATCTCCTCACCCATAGAAGCGATAAGTAGAATCATTCTTCTCAGCATATTATCAAAGTCATTGAAGGTTGGCTCAGCAACAGATTTCGCAGTTATAGTTTTCCTCTCATTATTATGCGAGATAATCTCAAACCCAATAAATTCTTCACGAATAACCTCATCAGCAATATCTTTCTCTTTATCTGTTGAATATGTTATTCGCATTTCATCATAACCAGACTTGTAGTATGCTCCCAAGACACGCTTTATCATTGGGTCCATCCACGAAATGTCTATGTCTGCCTTTTTTAATTTTTCAACAGGAGATATTACAAGAGAATCTTCATTTTCAGAAACATCAACGCTGTCGCCTTTCTTTAAAGAATTCTTCTCACACCACGAGAAAGGTATTGTTACAACATTAGTGGATTTTGCAAGGGATATTATTTTACGCCTCATGCTTCATGCCTCATACATTTCATGCGTCATGTGTTTAATGCATCATATGCTTCATCTAAACGATAATATTGCATAACTATAAAAATTTAAGTCATTTTCAAAGAATAATGATTATCGCAATAACCGGAACTCCAGGAACTGGTAAAACAACACTTGCAAAAGAGATATCGGAAAAAACGTCAATACCCATCATTGATATAGATAGATTCTTGGACGATAAGACAGTACTCAAATACGATCAAGAAAGAGAAACAAAAATAGTGGATGAGGAGAAACTTGCAAAAATTGTGGAAAGATATATTTTGAAAGAATCAATCACGGACGGTATAATAGATTCTCATCTTTCACATTACTTCTCAACGAAAATTGTTGACATTTGTATTGTCATCAGCTGCGACATCAAAATCTTGAAAAAAAGGCTCGAGAAAAGAGGATATAATGAACTCAAAGTCTCAGAGAATCTAGAGACTGAAGCTTTTGATGAAATATTGCATGAAGCAGAAGAATCAGGTCATAACATTATACACATCGACAATTCAAAGAAAATAGATGTTAAAAAAATCATAGAACAAATAAAAAAGAATAAAAATTGAAAATAAAAAAAGTTTTACCTTCTCAAATCAATTCTTAAGGAAATGTATCTCGAGAGGATAGCTATACACATTTCCTTCAAAGGCTCTTATTGAACCAACAATCTGTGCAACAAGTGCGAAAATGCTTAATGCTACAAGCAGTGGTATTCCGACAATCACAAATACCAATATTCCAGATATAATACTATAGACAATAAGACTAAACTGGAAATTTAATGCGTGCTTTGCATTCTCCCTAACGATACTGCCTTTCTCATCATTCTTTACAATGAATATCACTAATGCTCCAATGAACCCAGTAAATATCCCTAAAAGATGAGCAAGCATAGCAAGCAAATTATCTGAATTATCTGAGCCTGCAGAATGCTTTTTTACAGTTGAGGGTTTTGCTGTCCTTTTTTGTTCCGTTGATTTTTTTGTTCCTGTCGATTTTTTTGCTTTAACCATAATAATCACATATTATATTTTGAGAATCTAGTTTAAATATATTCCTATTTTATATACTCTAGAAGATACTTCAAAAAGCAGACCTAGAAAACCTACTCAAAAAAAAGTCTATAATGATTCTTCTCAAGTGGAACATCATCAGGGGAAAGACCAATCCGCCTAGAAAGATTAACCAACAATTGAGCATATTCATTCTTTTTCTCAGATTCAGACTCAATTGAATAATTAACAAGGGTCATAGCATATGCTTTCTCAAGAGATTTTGTTCCATCACGAAATAGATTCTCAAGAATATTCTCAAGCCCGTTCATCATATCAACTGTAAGCCCAGATACAAAATCAAAAAAGTCTGATGAGTCAGCATCTCTTGAGTTAGAAGAAACAAGGCTGTAAAAAGCGCTAGCACTGTCAGCGTAAAAACGCTTATTTTCTGTCATATTGGGATGCACAACCGGGTGAACTATGGCGAACACAGCACCTTTTTCTGCGTAATGAGATTTAGTTGATTTAGATTTAGCGTCTCTTATTAAAAGATGATATTCAAAAAGAGGCTCAACTTTATTCTTTCCAGAGTATTGAAGCGATTTCTCATCATCAGTTAGATATAGATCCGAAGAACTGAAACTTTTTGCAAGAATATTATCCTTGAAATATTTGCAGAAATACTCAGACAAAAGCCTATCATCAGAAATATCATCAAACTCTTCATGAACAAAAAACTCTAACATCCGACTAGGATCATCGTTTACAAGCTTCATTTTAGAGGAGAACAACTTTTATTTTAAAGTTATTTAGCTATTTAAGAACATAGATAGAAAAATATTGAACATTAGTAATAGACAATAAGAGATAACAAGAGATAACAAGAAAAATTATATGAGAGCCTCAAGCACTATTATAAAAACAGAGCCAATCATAAAAGATAATGCTGTTGAATACTTAGACAACTTTTTACATGAGGATGTGATTAGCTCATCAACAGATATGTAGATCATAAGACCTGCTGTCATTGCCGCGAT
>CAZOXV010000146.1:0-3714 GCA_964583935.1 uncultured Methanosarcinales archaeon
ATTCTTACTTTGGTTCCCTTCGTAGAAGAATTTTTTCGATTATCTGTAAGAAGAACATGGGTCATACCTGCTTTGTAGCCAGCGAACCCTAAAACTTTAGCATCATTTGAAGCACCCCAAGATCTAACACGAACAGTCTCAGAGCTAGCTCTCTTTCTAGGCCAGTACTGCATGCTTCCGCTTCTTGGTTTACCTGTTTTTCCCATTTTCTCTCGTGGTGTTCTTAATCTATTTTTAAATCTTTAGACAATTCAAGCAAGAAAATCAAAATTGATATCCTTGACGAGTCAACAGAGCAAATCGCAATCCTAAACAGGACAATACGAAAAATGTCACGAACATTTCAAAAAAGCCTATTCCTGGTTAATTCCGTCAAGAAACAGGACTATTTTCCTGCCCTCGGGCAAAAAGTATAGCCGGAATTTTTGGAAAACCTTTTCAGGCTCTGTTATTGTTTGTCTACCTTATTTGAATCGACATCCAAATATGCTCACACCAAATTTGGTGAAACGTAACCTGAGAAAATTGGGCCTATTTATAAAATTAACTGTTTGTTGGTTGTGAAAACAAACGTTTTTAGAAATTCTAGAGGAATAATAGACATAACATAATGGAAAAACCAAAATAAGTAGTATTTTCAAAAAATTTTGCAAGCAAATATGACCGTGTTTTGTAAAGACTAAATATAAACACTATATATATATAGGTGTGGAGACGAAATAGATTAAAAAACAGAACGGTAGTTACTCATGAAAAAGGGTATTATTTTTGATTTTGATGGAACCTTAGTAAACTCAATACATTTTCACTATAGAATACACAGGAAGGTGTTTAAAGAGATAGGAATAGATTTGACAAAAGAATATTTCGAAACTAAATGCAATGGTACAGAACCAAAAGAGTTCTACAAACGAATACTTCTACATTTTCTGAAAAAGGATGAACTATTCTATAAAGTTTGGAATAAACAAAAAAAATACAAGATGTATTCAGGTTTGGAGTCAATAAAAATCTTTTCTGGAGTAAAAACGTTGCTGAGAAAAGCAAAGAAAGAAGGATACAAACTATGTGTGGCATCCTCTTCTAATACTAATTATGTCAAAAAAATAATGAAGAGCAATGGTATAGAAGAATACTTTGATTTTATCGTTGGCTCAGAACATTTTGAACATTCAAAACCCAACCCCGCGATATTTATTGAAGCAAGAAAGAAAATTGGACTTACAAAAAAAGAGTGTGTTATAATAGAGGATTCCATTAATGGCGTTATGGCAGCAAAAAGAGCAGGAATTGACTCAATATGCCTTCTCACTTCAGAGAAAAGAGAAGACATCCCAAACTACACAACAATCGCAGAGAATCATTCAAGGATTCTAGAAATAATTCAGAAGATGAACTAAGAAATCAAGAATTATTATCAGGAGACTCTGCTGGTTTTTCAGATTCTTTTTTTCTCCCACGCTTCTTGGGCTTATTCTCTTCTGCATCACGCTTCATGAAATACATCTTTTTCTTAGCGTACTGGACAGGATTTTTTATGTACTTGCAGAAACTGTCAGGCTGGCAAACAACACGTGTACCGGTTCCTATGCTCTTGTAGTAATTGGGATTATCACAATTAGGAGGAAGAATAGCCTTTTTCTGTGCTGAATGGTATCTTAACTGTCCTCTAAGCAACGTTTCACGAATCCCTTCACCACAATTTTCTTCGTTGTTCTTGTTCCAATCTCTCAACCAGATATCTATGTCATCATAGTTCCATCCAACAGATGTCAAAAAATTCACAAGTGCAAACAAAGCCCTCTTCTTCCCATCTTCCATACCTTCCTTCATGAGATTTATGCACGGCGGAAAGAGTTCCTCGGGAATCTTTTCTGTAAACTCCTCATAATTTTTTGCTTCGTTAACAACACGTTTTTGCATCTCTTTTGTCTCATCAACTATCTTTTTCTCAATATCGTTTCTAGAAATGAAATCTAATGCCTGAACAGAAAGCCGTGACGCTTCGTTAGCAACAGAGTTACTTCTATCAAGAAACCTATGTTCCGATACAACCACATTCTTAGAAACTGCATCCTCTTTCTTGAATTCTCTCACTTTAGAGGGATCAACAGGTATACTTACAAGACCGGACTTCTCATTAAATGAATATGGCATTCTGTAAAGGTGACGTGACGAAATCAATATTGTATCAATCTCTAAGAAAGACTCAACATTCAACTCAGCAGTCTCTGACTCAGGATCCTTGACAATCTCTTCTCTTATCTTTCCAGTACGCTCAGCTATAGCAGCAATATCGCCATCTTCAAACTCAGCAATGCGCTCTGCAAGAGGTTGCTCAATCATCTTCTTGATGTACAAGGCAATAGCTTTAGGCATTTTTGGGAACAGGAATCTTGATTCTTCGCCACCAACACTTTCAGGAAAAGACTCGAAAGGCACACCGATATGAAAACCATGGTTGCCAGAAAACTTGCATGATATGCTCTCTATATCATGGTACTTCAATACCTCGATAACCAGATCAGCCGCAATACCAGAATACTCAAGCACAGCACAATCGATATCTATGACAAGGTCCCAGCCCATACGTAGTTCATCGAGTTCTTTAGGTTTAAGTGAAGTTGAAATCTGTAATGGATTATACCACAACTCTTCCGATGCATGGAAAGATGTTGCACCCTTCACAGCAAACTCAAGTATATCATTAGGAAATTTTAGAATGTCAGGACGTTTTCCAAAACCTTTCTCACCAAATTTTACTGCTATCTCTTTATTTTCTGCAGCAAAAAGTATCTCATCCTGTATATCTCTTCGCTTGTAAAATGTTATTGTCTGACCAAGGTTTAGCATTGTTAAAAGAAAGAGAGATGATTATAAAAACCTAATCGAAAAGTTTAATCGTAGAGTTTTTTTATCTTTTCAGAGATAACATCAAGTTTTTGGTTATACGCTTTATCAGGAATCTCAACATTGTCATCAAGTTCTCTTAAATCTTCAATAACATCTTCAATAGAATCAGTTCTCCTCTCAAACTTAGAATCTATACGATCAGTCCAGCTTACAAAAGAAGAGTAACTCTTTAAGAACGCCATCACATCATCCTCTTTACCAATCTCTGTTTTGTAAACACCGATGGAATCTATAGAACTCCAGCGCCATTCTTCTATAAAATCATAGCCAAGATAGTCACCAAATCCACGCATAAACGCCTCAGGATTCTTCAAATTTTTTGTATGAAAACATACAAGAATCTTTCCAGGCTCATACTCTGGAACATAGATTCCTTCATCAGCACGATTTTCTTCGCTAGTCATGAAATAAGGAAAGAAGAATGTATTTTTAAAATTGATTACCAAATAGATATAATCAAAAAAGATTATTTTTTCTTGTCATCTTTTTTGTCTTCGGGAAGATAGAAATCGTCACCATATCTGTCCGGTTTAAAATCAGAGAAACCAAACTCTGAACCAAAAAATCCGCCAAACAAACTATCCATCAGCAAAACTTCTCTTGAGATGTCAGGATGCTTTAGAAAAGCTGCGAGCTCTGGAAATTTCTCTCCAATCATTGAAACAAAGTCCATATATCTCTTATGCGCTTCTGCAAAATCAAAATGCTCATACTGTTTTTCGGATTGATATCGTTCTCTTGATAAACCTGATTTCAAGGTTTCATATGCTTCAGTTACTGCGATAAACTCCCGTTCATAGA
>CAZOXV010000147.1:0-3654 GCA_964583935.1 uncultured Methanosarcinales archaeon
GGCGTGTTAAGGTCCACATATTTTCAGTGCCAACCTTTGCATCAAAACAACTTTGTACTTTTTCTTCAATTTCGCTTTTATCATCTGCATCTCCAATATATTTAGCAGTATAACTGTCGCCACTTTGTTCGAATACTGTGTTAGCAAGATGCATTATCGCACCATTCATTACACAATTCGTTGACTCATTAAACAAATTCATAAAATGGATTATGTAACCAGTGATACAACCAATAAGACTTACTTTCAAAGGAGCTTCAAGTACTTTTCTCATCTGGTCAGCTGTGTCAGCAATCATCGTAGCAACATGCGCAGCTGCTTTCATAAGCTCTGTTGGCTGAAAGTCTTTAGTATTAAGTCTTGGAGTAATCATAACGCTAAGATCAAGACACTCTTTTTGAACATAATCTTCACCGGTAGGCATAGTATAATGAACTTCGAAAACAAGAGGCAACTTCACACAGCCCCAATCGAGAGCACTAGCTCCAGCATCTGAAGCTCCTCCTTCAAGACCGAAAGCAAGTGAAGAACCTAAGCAACTCCCTTCGTTAGTTTCTGCTATAAGATTCTCTTTTTCTAGCAACGTCGCATCTGGATCAGGATCGGGTGCCTTTAATCTTATTTGAACATAACCAAAAGTACCACCACCAGGTGGATTACGAGTAATAGGATCTTGTATCCAATCAAGATTATAATTAGAAGCATGGAAAGGCGATAGAGGAACCCGTGTGACATGAATGCCCGTTATCTCTGGTGCATCTCCTTCATATCCCCTATGTTCAAGCTCGTAACTAAAACCTAAAACAGCAATACCCTCTATGAGATGGCGCGGTATTATTTCAGATGGAGTGAAAGAATCACTAGGGAAAGAGATTTGCCAATGGTTCCCATCGCCGCCCGCACCACAAAGCATGAAACTTATTGTGCCATCTTCCTTGGCAGTGTTACCCACTCTGTCAGTAGCTACAATCTCTATTGTGTTAGGCCATTCCTGGCTTGAAGCATCAATGCCCAACTCAACGTTATCATCATCGACATCTGCTAGAAACTCCCAAGACCGAGCTAAATCAACCTGTTGAGAAAATTCACCAGAAACATCATCGACAATGTATGATTCTTCACCAACTCTTCCTTTATTCATTGTAATATTAAGGGTTACAGGCTTATTGACTTCACCACGTATTACAACATAGGGATTATAAACACCGCCACTCTCAAACTCATCAAGGTTTGTCCATTCAAATTCAGGTTTACTCTTGTCAAACTCAACAATAAACTCTTTTGAAAAAGTATTGCCAGCTCTATCAACAGCTCTTACGAGTATATGATTAGCACCATCGCGTAAGCTTATAGAGCCGGAATATTCAGTAGCAACGTCTGTTTCAATTACAGGAACTTCGCCAGTACAAAGTTTTGTAACCTCCTCAGGAGGCTGTGAAAAATGCGTGCCGTCTCTTACACGCACGTTTATAACATCGGAAAAGGCTCCTAAGTTGCACGAGAGGTCAACAGCCCTTACCTTATAATCATAAGTAGTTCCAGAAACAACTTCTGTATCTTCATATGTTGTAACGGTCTTCTGAGTAACAGCAATAGGAATATTATTTCTATAGACAACATAATTTCCAAGGTCATCGTCATCAGGAGCAGCCCATGAAAGAACAACTTTACTGTCAGTGACAGAAGAATTTACAAAATTAGAGGGAGCCTGTGGAGCAGTAGTATCATCTCTTGAAATACGCATAACCTCAAGTTCTACAGGTTTATCAGTTGTAAGTGAAATAGGAACACTCGACTCTGCTGTGAAGTCAGGAAGAGAACTTATCTCAACATCAGGAGGAGAGGCATCATATGAAACCTCGCAGGTTTTTTCATTAGTATTTCCTGAACTATCAGTCACAACAATCTTTATCGTGCTAGTAGAAGCAGAAGATACAGGTACATTATCCGTAGAAAATAAACCATCAAGCGAAGACTCAACAGAAAATTTGTAATCATCATCTAAATAGAACTCAACTGTTGAAAGCGGCTTTGTAGTTCCACCAATAGTGATAAGTCTGCTATTAACAAACTCGGGACAGTCAATATTATCAACAGACGGCGGAGTATCATCCTCACCAAATATGAAATAACCAACATCAGATTCTCTGCAAACATTAAGATGATTACATGTATTTAGTTTGTAATTGTATACATTGCCAGCCTGAAGTCCTGTAAGCTCAACTTCGTACTCTAATTGTGCATCTGAACCAGAAAAACCAGTCTCTATAGGCTCAGAACCTTGCTGCCAGTAACTAACGTGCCCATGCACAACCTCATCACTCTCGAAAGAAATGGTAACAGAAGATTGATCGGATGAAGAATTGATATTAGCAATAATGGGCGGTTGTTCAACAGTCTTTGTTTTTGCTGAGAACTCAGAGCTCTTTTGACCTTCATCTTCATCTGAGAAAGCAGAGACTTGGTAACCATAAACTCTATCAGAATCAAGATCACTATCATCGTATCTTGGCTCAGAACCAGGAGGAAGCCTATCAACCTCCATTCCATCCCTATAAATAACATAGCCATGACTATCAATTGGTGACCAACTGAAAATTATCCTGTCAGAAGACAAGTATTCAAGCGAGAAATCGGAAGGAACAGGTATAGACGGTGAAGGCTGAGCAAAGACATACGATACGTTGAATGGCATCAGCAAAAAGAAGAAAATCGTTACCAGTGCAAACATCCTGTTAAAAATTACTGTTTTATGTTTCATGTCAGCAAGTTCCTTCTCTATTTTAGACAACATCATATAAACCTCGGTGAAGCAGTCTGAGCATATTCTGCGTCATCTATATATTGTACAATCTTATGCTGATTCTCAGCATCCATTGGCAGTGGAAGTGGTAGATACTCAATAGCACTTATCACAAGTGTATTGCGTCCAACAGTATCTATGTACTCATATTCAAAGTCTGCCTTATAGCCACCAATAATCCAATCATTCTCCTCATCAAGTAGCATAACTTCAATATAATAATTTCCATCATCTGCAAGTAACTCAACAATTTCTTCTTGACCTGCTGATTCAAAAACAAAAGCATGTTCCGCGTCATAATCACGGGCTTTTATAATTACAACAGCTGTTTCTTTCGGATCGAGAGGAAGCGTCTGTGACAAATCGTAAGAGGGTCTCTTATTAACAACAATATTGAAATCCTCAACTTTCTTTAACTCAAGGACCACAGAATCTTCACCAAGATGTTGAACTTGTGCGGGAAGATATCCTTCTTTATGGGCATTGATAAGACCTGCTGAGCATGCCTCAGGGAGGCCTGTTGTAAGTTTATACGTTCCACCTTCTGCCCTAGTCTCTCCAAGATTACAGCCAAAGACAAGACAATCGTAGCTTATCTGAACATCCTTTAAATCAAGTCCGTCCATTCCACCTTCCAACCCTTGTGCACGAATATCGTAACTACCCTGCAAATTTTCGCAAGGATCATCAAACTGTGTAGGAGCATCAACTACAGAAAAGTCAATATTAGATTTATCAGGAGCATTAGATTTTATACTCACAGGTAAAGCAAAACGTAGTAGCAATCCTGTGCCATCAAATGCATCTTCATCAAGCAAGTCAACTTCTAAAAGGAAGTTGACATCATAGCT
>CAZOXV010000148.1:0-3606 GCA_964583935.1 uncultured Methanosarcinales archaeon
CCGATATCACATTTGAAAATAGTCTTTCCATCACAGCGATAGAGGTGACCTCCGAAAATATTGCGGGTGTAGAGCTTCCTGTATTCGAAGGGCTCTCCTTTAGCGATGTTGACTACGAGTACTATGACTACTTTGCCACACCCGCCTGGCTAGACCCACTTATTGAACTCTTACGACGAGCAATCACGATGCAACACTCTCTCCGCATTGCTAAAGAACGGGTCAACCTTCTTTCTCAAGAACTGCGCGAGGTGTCTATTAGAGTAAACCTCTTTGAGAAGGTTCTTATCCCTCGTTGTCAAAGCAACATAAAAAAGATCAAAATCTTTTTGGGAGACCTTGAGCTGACCTCTATATCACAAGCCAAGGTAGCTAAAGCCAAAATTTTGGCACGCCAAAGTGAAAAAACCGATAACACCAAGAAAAAATGCTATGTGGAAATCTGATGAAGAAAGTGCAGAGACAAGTGTGGCGCTATAAAAATTAAAGTTGCTCATTAGGTAAAGGTACATATGCCGTAGGAAGAAAAATTGTATTCCTAGGGTGCTTATTAGAACAATAACTTTTTTTGGAAGCTCTAGCAACGAACACACAATAAATCCTATACCAATACCCACGCTTAGGGCAAGGTGGAGTATATTAGGAGAGATTGCAGAAATACCCATGCTAACACCAAGCAACATCGATGACTCAACAGAACCAATTACAAAGAGAGGATCAAACAGATAATATGCTACAGATGAACCAAACAAAAAAGCAATAATAGGTCCAAAATCAAACTCTTTTTCTCTGTATATGTGATACCAGATGTATACAGGGGCGAGCATCAGAAACATAATCCCTATAACATTCATAAAATATCCAATAACAAGAAGTACTTTATCAAATACGGCAAGATTTTGCAAGGATTCTGCAGCAAGCTCCCATACAGTAATATCATCAAAAGCCCCTGAATAAAGCAAGCCGGCAAAACCTAATATATAAGGAAATAGAAGATTGGGAATATCAGTAACAATATGCAAAACAAGCATCCCTGAAACTCCCCAAATAATTGTTTCACGTTTCTGGAATAGACCGATGAATTCTTGATAGAAATCAGAACCGAAATTACCTAGTTTTTCAAGTTTTTCTCCAGTCTTAAGATTCCCGGAAAACATATAGAAAGCTAATCCAACCATAAGCAATGGGGCATCAACAGCTATTGCCAGCCATTCCATAACTAAATTGAAAACCACAACAAAAAAACTCATGAAGATAATGATACAAGCAAAGAACCTCTTATAGAAATCTAAAGTTGATGATGACTCTCCTCTTATTCCAATAGCGTCAAGAAGAGACGGTGATTTTATTTCGATATTCTTTGCAACGTATAGCGCAAGAACAAACATTAACCCAAAGCCTATCGCAAGCCCTGTAATCATTATGGTCCCTTCATTCTCTACCATTAAAGTATAAAGCTCCACTAAGTAATTTGGAACAACATGACCCTGAAAAATTGCCTCCTCCATTATGAATGTTCCTGAAGCCTCATTAAACACAAGTCCGCCACCTTCAATACCACGATAGACAATTCTTGCATAATGTATGAAGTTTTTTAGAACCATGGTAAAATAACCAATAACAATAGCTACGTCAAAAAACTCATATTTCTCTCCAAAGAATATATTAGACAAACTTGCCTTATAGAGTATATAACCTAAGGCAGTCCAGGATATTATTTTTTTTATATAGTCCAACTCAGGAGTTAACCTGCCAAAGAAGTCAAGAACATTTAATAGTATAAGAGAAGAAAGTATTAGTATCTCAATATAAAAACCAGCTTTAGAAACCGCCTCAGTAGACCCAGGTTTCGAGGCAGAAGAATTTCCGCCAGTTTCACCAGTATCATCATCATGAGAAAATGAACTAGCAGGAGAATCTGATTGCTGCGAAAAACCCGAATTCTCGGCATCTAATCCAGCGAAAGAATTTCCTTCCTCTGGTTTTGTGTCATCCATGATGCAAACCCTCTACCAAAATTGAACCCAAATTCACCCTGCTCAAGGTCGAAGATATCAAATACGGATGTTTTACGCTGAACATGCCGGAAAGAGACAGTAATATTTAGATGATCTTCAAGATAATCTTTCGCTTCCTGAATTCCACCTAATTCATCGACAAGACCAACATCTTTGGCTTCCATTCCTAAAAATATACGGCCTGTTGCAAGCTCATCAACCCTCTCACGCGATAATCCTCTGTTGTTTGCAACATCACTGACAAAGAAATCGTGAACTTTGTTTATCTGTTCATAAAGCATTTCACGTTCATCATCAGTTAATTCTCTAAAAGGAGTGCCAGTGTCTTTGTATTTGCCGGACACAACACGCTCATATGTAACATTATAACGCTCAAGAAGCCCTGAGAAGTCAAGATAAGACGAAGTTGCACCCAGACTTCCCACAACAGACAATGGGTTTGAATATATTTTATTGGAAGCTGAAGCAACCCAATATGCCCCAGATGCGCCTACTGATCGTATAACAGAAACGGTTGGCTTATCAAGCTTTTTTACTGCATCCGCAATTTCATAAGAAGCAACAGCACCACCACCCGGAGAGTTTATGTATAATAATACAGCTTTTATTGATGGGTCCTCTGAAGCCTGTCGAAGATTCTCTACAATATAGGAAGAAATACTTTCATCTGATCTAAACAAGCCAGATTCTGGTGACTCGGGAACAATAAGTCCTGACAAGCTAACGACCATAACATTACCAGCTATATCTCCAGAAGATAAATTCATGAGTGAAGATAAAATGAACGATATAACCATAAGACTTAACACAAAGAAAACTGCAAAACGCCATTTATTGGCCATCAAAACCACCTCTGTTGGTTTTTCACACTAGATTCATAATCAACAATTTCAACAGTCAATGTTTTAGAGAATACTTCCATTAATCGTTGAGAATTCTTATTAAGGAACATAAATAAAGGATCAATCAACCAGAGCAACATGAATGGGAAAAAGGGAATCAAGAAGAGGTTACGTATAAGAGAATCTAAAAAACCAGGCTTAATGTCAAAAGAGGGCACTTTCGATACTTTTCTCTGTGTTTTCTTTAATTCTGATACAACACCAGCATCTGGAACCTTTATTACATATATATTAAGTATCATCATACCAATGGTCTGACCAAACTTAATCTGCAATATACAGAAATAGAGAAGAACCATAATAGTTATGATAGCCATAGCTAAGCTGAGAGCATTACGGGCTTCAGGATTGGATATCAAAACATCATAAGCGCTCGTAAAGGAATCTGAAGCAAAAGAAGCAAACAAAGGATTAAATGGACTTACGATGAAAATGTTCACTATAAATAAATCAATAACAAACGCAAAAAGCCGTTTAAGCACCGATGCAGGTATCACGTACTTCTTTGGTATTGCCTTGTTTTCCTCTGAATTCTCATGTGAGGCCATAATCTAACCGTGTCCAGAATATTTATCAATTTAACCATTAATAAAAATTCAAAACAAAAGTACAACAATGAAAGCAATAATTTAGTAGAAGAATAAAGCTCAATTAAAATTCATTATCGCTTGCCATACCATCCAATA
>CAZOXV010000149.1:0-3586 GCA_964583935.1 uncultured Methanosarcinales archaeon
AAGGAGATTCCCGTTGTGCGTCCTAGGATAAATAAGAAGCTTGCAAGAGTGGAAAGATCAGAGGGCACAAAGACTGCCGAAGCTGAAACTGCAGAGAAGGAGTCTAATAAGAAGCCTAAGAAGTCTGAGTCTGACAAAAAGGAATCTGATAAGAAGAATTCTAAGGGAGATTCCACTTCCACTGAGGTCAGCCCTTCTAGTAATCCCAAAGAAAAGGGAAAGAAGCAGGATGATAAGACTGAGGCATCCAAAGAAGGTTCAAAAGAAAAAACTCCTGAGAAGAAGGAGTAATTTTGTTTTATTCACTCAATTTTATATTTCTTATTTCGTAAATAGTTATCTATTTCGATGTCTGCTTTTCTATCTGCTTCCAGGTTTTTGTATTCTTTCATTGTATCTTGTATCTTTCTTTGTGCTATGTCAACAAAATGATTCGTATGTTTTATGTGTTCATCGATGGCGCCACGTAGTCCTTCGGTAAAATATTCACACTCTTTTGATTTCATACTTATATCTATCACGTATGTACAAATGTCTGAAAGTTCTTTGACGACTGAGGCGGTATATCCAATTTCGGCTATTGTATCTGTTGATTTTTCATAGTTTGATTCTCTGATATAACTGTTTGTCTGTCTAATCTTTTCTTCTATGATTTCTAGTCTCGCATCTATACATCTATTTACTGCAAATGACGTGTTAATCAATTTTGTTAATCTTGATACTGTGTCTTTAGATTTCACTAAAGCTGACACTTCTTTTACTAAAATTATGGCCTCGGGACTGACAGGTTTATCCAACATTTTTATCCGTATACCTAGGAGTATAGCGATATTTTTAATCTTTACTTGGTCATGCTAAATTTTTAAGCCATTCTGTTTCATCTTTTTCAAGCCGCATCTCTTCTGAAAATTTCTTCAAGAATTCTTTATTTTTACACATTGTTTTATAGAAGCCAAAGTTCTTGATGACTTGTGATTTATTCCAATGTGTTTTATTAGCAATCTTTACACATATAGAATCGCGTTTGGCATTTTTTCTTTTTGACATCCAAATTTTAAGTATTCTCGAGCTTTGCTGGTATTTGAAAAAGCGTTTGTTGGCTTCTTTTTTAGCAATCCCTATTCCTGCCGTTAAGAAAAGATTTATGTGGGCAAGAAATCGCCAATATTGCCATCTTCTTATCCTACCCCTGTAAACATCTGCGATGCTTAAGCTGTCGTATGCTTTTGCGAGGCTTTCTGCATCTTTGTATTCTTCGGGTAGATTATAGTCTAGCCAAAGGAAGACGTCATCGAAATTCCCTTGAAAATTTGATAATGATTCTCTTAGTAGTGTGAAGTCTTTTGATTTGAAGATTACTTTTAGTGCTTCAGGTATTGTTGCTGTGATATCTCTCAATTCTTCAGGTTTCTTTTGATCTTTTGTGATAGTGTTATTTGCTATTGAAGATTGGAGATCGTTCACTGCAGCACGTATGTCTCCTGATGAATATCTCGTTATGGACGAGATGTCTTCCTCATTATATTTTATCCCTTCTTTCCTTGCTATATTTTCTAGAAACTCTTTTATCTTGTCTGTGGATACAGTCTTTATCTCTACCAGCTTAGAGATTGATCTAAGACTACTAAATTTAGACTGCCATGGGTCTTCTGCAGTCATTATAACTGGAAATTCTGATGTTTTTATTATGGATGCTAATTCTGAAACGCCTCCTCTGTCATACATTCCGGAAATTCCATCAATCTCATCTACCAGCAGTATCTTCGTCCTGTGTAAGAGCGACATCTGTTTGCTGGTTGCTCCAAGTATTGTTCTCATCTGGTCCTTATTTCTTTTATCAGATGCGTTTACTTCTATTATCTCTGCGTTCTGTTCTTCTCCTATGGCGTATACTAATGTTGTTTTACCTCTTCCTGTCGGTCCATAAAGAATTATAGCTCTTTTTTTTGTTCGTCTATTTTCAAAATCTTCCAAAAAATTTGCAATATCCTTTATTGTCTCTGATGATATTATCATCTCTTTTGTGTTTTTTGGGGCATGTTTCATGGACCATGGTAAAGTTTCTGTGTTTCTCATAGTTTGGTGGTTATACTATTTCTTAATAATATTTGCCATTGATTGAGCATTGTGCTCTCCAATCCATAACTTTTTTTAATAGTCCGGTTTTCTTGAGCAGGATGCGAATACTCGAAGTGATATACAGGTTTCCACCGGCTATAGCTGGTTCTGGTAAAGTTGCTTATGAGCTTTCTAAGGAATTTGTGAAAAAAGGACATGATGTTACAGTTGTTACTTCTACATCTCTTGATAATAATGATGTTCGAGGACTATCTACAGGACGAGGTTTCTCATTAAAATCAAACACATACAAAAAACGCAAAGAGATGATGGACGGAATAAAAGTTATCAGATTCGAGCCATTATTTCAGTTTTGGACTTTTGGACTAAACCCTTCTATGAAAAAATATCTCAAAGAAAATATTCACAAATTTGATATTGTCCATGTCCATGGTTATCAGGCTTATGAGGCTTACATTGTTTCTGAAATTTGTATGAAGCACAAAAGACCATTTGTACTAACTGCGCATGACATAATATCACATTATCCTGGATTTTTTGCTATAGTTAAGAAAACGTATGACCTTGTTATGGGGAAGAAAATTCTCAATAATTCATCTGGGTTAATTGCTTTAACTCAGGAGAACGTTGAGCAGTATAACGATATCTTAGATTGCAATGATAAAATATCTATAATACCAAATGGGATTAACGATTACAAAAAGACTTCCAAGAATAGAAAGTTGTTAGAAAAAATGGGAAACCCAAAAAGGGTAATTTTATTCTTGGGTAGAATCGTTGAATATAAGGGTTGCCAATACATAATAGATGCTCTTCCTGAGATACTCGAGAGATATCCTAATACTGTTGCTGCTTTTGTAGGAATAGATGGTGGTTATACTGGAAAGTTGAAGCAGAGAGCTGACAATCTTGATGTAGGAAAAAGATGTTTTTTTTCTGGTGCTGTGGATGATATAGAGCCCTATATCAATCTTGCTGATGTTTTTGTTTTTCCATCGCGTGGCGAGGGTTTTGGTATTGCACCTGTCGAAGCGATGAGTGTCGGTGTACCTGCCATATTGGCAGACATGGGTGGATTAAGATATGTGCTTAAAGACATCGGCGGATTGTCTATAGATATGGAAAAGAATGTACCTGAGCAGATTTCTAAGAATGTTCTTGATATCTTTGAAGGAAAACTGCATAAGAATCTTGCAAAAGATGGTGAAAAGAATGCTAGAGAGTATAAATGGAGTAAGATTGCGTCCAAAACTTTAGAATTTCTCAATTCATCAATATTAAGAAAATAGTTATACACATGCCATAGAATTCTTAGAAATCACAATTTTTATCGCTCCCTTCGCAACATTTATTAATGAATCGTTTTTCTCTTTGGCTATGAGTAGACGTGATAGACGCCTTCAGCGTCGAAACATGATGAAGAAGAAACAAGTGTTCACTGTCCCTCCGAGTACTTTAAGGGATGCAGAACCCCATTCTTCTGACCATCATCATAAAAGACGCAATT
>CAZOXV010000150.1:0-3574 GCA_964583935.1 uncultured Methanosarcinales archaeon
TCTTAAAACTTTCTCGCCATCAGAGAATTCGCCATTTTTCATTCTGTCAAATAATTCTAAATTCTCTTCACCATTTGTAACTTTCATTCTTATAGTTTTTTTAATGATACTTATAACTATTATTATTTTAGAGAATAGATTGGCATTAATCATTGTTTGATTGTTTTTTTTGTTTCCTAAGAAAGAATAATTATATACTTCCATATCATCTCTTTTTATATCTAAGTTTCTCAATTATTTTCACATTTCACGTCTAAAATTAAAGAATTTAACTTTTTTTATAATTCTCGGCGAGGGCTCTTTTATAATTCTCTTTTTTAGTTATATTTTCTCAAAATTAAAGAGAATAACAAATAGTTTCTTTCTTATTTCAACTTTCTGTATCGTTGCATTAAAATGTATCTTCTTTAATAAACTTTAAAAAAGCTGGTATGTGTGTTTTTATATCCACTTCTAAGTTTCGACAAAATAGATGATGGAAATAATACAAGATTTAGGAGGTGTTTTTTATGAAGAAAATGTACATGGTGTTTGCAGTATTCATTTTTGGTTTGTTAATTGCTGGTTGTGCGCCCACAGATCAAGGTGGTTTGCCTCCTGCTGAGGACCAAAATGAACCTGCAGATCAAGGTGGGTTACCTTCACCCGAAGATAATCCGTATGGTGAAGATGATCCATATGCTGGTGATACTCCTTCCGGTGAACCTATGCAATAGTTTCCCACTTAGTTTTTTTTAATTTTTTCTTTTACATTTTTAAGAGTGTATCTACATTAACATATGATTTCTAAAACCACATGTTGATACAACATATTGTGTTTTTAAAATAATGATTGTCTGTATGTTGTGTTTAAACAATAAATATATAAAGGCAAATACTGAACAACACATTATGGAAATAAGAGACGTGATGAAAAGAAATGATTCTATAGAACAATTTGACAAGACCAAAATTAACGATGCTGTTCAGAAAGCGATGAATGCTAGTAATGAAGGAAGCTCAAAAGATGCTGTAATGATTATGGAAAAAGTTGTGAGAATTCTTGAAGACATAAAAGAACGTGATATCAAATACATTCCTTCCATTGAAGGTATTCAAAATATTGTTGAAGAAGTGCTTATGGAGAGTGAATTTCATCAGACAGCAAAAGCATATATTTTATACAGAAACAAGCGGGCACAGCAAAGGGAACGGAACATCTTTGAGTCTCGAATCAATCTCAAACCCTATGAGTATCCTGAAATTCTTGAATATGTTGATGCGATTAGACACTCATACTGGATTCACACAGAATTCAAATTTGATGGAGATATCCAAGATTTTAAGGTGCGCTTATCTGAACAAGAACAAGACGCAATCAGGAAAACCATGCTTGCTATTTCTCAGATTGAAGTCGCAGTAAAAACATTCTGGGGAAATATCTATAGTCAGTTACCAAAACCAGAGATTGGTTCTGTTGGTGCAACATTTGCTGAAAGCGAAGTCCGGCATCATGATGCTTACTCACATCTTTTAGAGATTCTTGGACTAAACACGGAGTTTGAGAATTTGAAGTATGAACCGGTGATTATGCAGCGTGTAGATCATCCGGAATATGTGCTTAAGCATGCAAAGACAGAAGACAGAAGAGAATATGCACAATCCATACTTTTATTCTCACTATTCATCGAGCATGTATCTTTGTTCTCACAATTCTTGATTATCATTTCATTTAACAAATACAACAATCAATTCAAAGGTATATCTAATGTTGTTGAAGCGACATCGAAAGAGGAACAGATTCATGGTGATTTCGGTATTGACATAATCAATATTATCAAAAAAGAGAATCCTGGATGGTTTGATGAAGCACATGACAAATTAGTACAGAATTTGTGCTTGCAAGCATACGAATCGGAAAGCAAGATAATTGATTGGATTTTTGAGAAAGGAGAGTTTACTTTCCTTCCAAAAAAAGTCATTAAAGAATTCATCAAGAACAGGTTCAACAATTCTTTAAAAAGTATAGGAAGCCCAAAAATATTTGATACTGATGCAAACTTGGTTGAGGAGACTGAGTGGTTCGATGATGAGGTTATTGCAACAAAGCATGTTGATTTCTTTTCCAAACGATCGATTAACTACACTAAAAAGAGCCAGAGCGTCACAAGTGACGATCTATTTTGAATACAGAGGGGAGACACATGGAATGGTTAACAGAAAATAGTAGAAAATTTCTTGAAAGAGGTTATCTATCAGAAGGTGAGACGCCCGAAGAAAGGATTAAGGCAATTGCAGATAGGGCTGAAGAAATTTTGAAGATTGATGGCTACTCAGATAAATTTTACAAGTACATGTCAAAAGGTTTTTTTTCCTTAGCATCCCCTGTATGGTCAAATTTTGGTAAGAAACGAGGCTTGCCAATTAGCTGTTTTGGCTCTTGCATTGAAGATGACATGGGAAGTATTCTTTTTAGTCAGGCTGAAGCGGGAATGATGTCGAAGTTAGGTGGCGGAACTTCTGGGTTTTTCGGGAAACTGCGACCCAGGGGAGCTCCTATTACTGATAATGGTCCTTCGTCTGGCTCAGTCCATTTTATGAGATTATTCGAGACTTTGGTGGATGTTGTTAGCCAAGGAAGTACACGAAGGGGGCACTTCTCTCCATATCTGCCTATTGAACATAATGACGCATCAGAATTTCTAGAGATTGGTTCAGAAGGAAACAGTATCCAGAAGCTGACACACGGTGTTTGCATAACTGATGATTGGATGCAGGCAATGATAGATGGTGATGAAGAGAAGCGAAAACTATGGGCGAAAGTTCTTCAGATGCGTATGGAGAAGGGATACCCCTATATTTTCTTCACAGATAATGCCAACAAGACTGTCGATGTCTACAAAGATAAGAACCTGAAGATTCTTGCAAGCAATATGTGTACAGAGATAATGCTACCTAGTGATTCTGACCATTCATTCACTTGTGTGTTATCATCTGTCAATGTATTACATTTTGATGAGATCAAAAAGACAGATGCAGTTGAGACCTTAACCTATTTCTTGGATGCTGTTATAACAGAGTTCATAGAAAAACTGGAAGCATATAGAGATTCAAAGAACGATGACGATAAGAAGACATTCTTGTTCATGGAACGAGCATACAATTTTGCTAAACACCACCGTGCATTGGGCCTTGGAGTACTAGGATGGCACTCTTTACTACAATCAAAAATGATTAGTTTTGAGTCACAAGAAGCCATTGATCTCAATCTAGAAATATTCAAGTTTATACAGGAAAAATCATATAAAGCATCAAAAGAATTAGCAGATATCTTTGGTGAACCTGAGTTATTGAAAGGTTGTGGTAGAAGGAATACAACATTGAATGCCATAGCACCTACAACATCTTCTGCGTTTATCCTTGGTCAAGTGTCCCAAGGTATTGAACCTGTATGGAGCAATTGTTATGTCAAAGATATTCAGAAGATAAAGACAACCATAAAGAATCCCTTCCTGCGTGAGCTTCTTGAGAAAAAAGAAAAGAACACACCAGAAGTTTGGAAAAGTATTCGAGACCATGACGGTTCTGTACAACA